>JAHWJR010000285.1 GCA_019348335.1 Actinomycetota bacterium | reverse complement strand
GCTCGGCGTTCAAGCCGTTCGTGCTGGCCGAGGCGGTCAGCGAGGGCTACAGCGTCGAGTCGGCGTTGCCCTCCCCGGCGGAGGTCGTGTTCCCCGGCGCCAACGCCGGCGCCGACTACACCGTGCGCAACTACGGCGACGCTGGCTACGGGACCCAGAACCTGATCGAGGCCACCCGGGTCTCGTCCAACACCGCCTACGCCCAGCTGGCCGACACCCTGGGCCTGGAGGAGGTGGTGGAGACGGCCCGGCGCCTCGGTATCCGCGCCGAGATCCCCGCCGACCAGTTGTCGGTGGCGCTCGGCGCCGTGGAGGTCTCGGTGCTCGACATGGCCGACGCCTACCTCACCTTCGCCACCCGGGGCGTGCAGGTCGACCCCGTGGGCGTCACCTCCATCACCGACGGGGCCGGCCGGGTCATCGACGAGTTCACCGCCGCGCGCGAACGGGTCCTCGAGCCGGAGGAGGCCGACGTGGTCAACTTCGTGCTCGAGGGTGTGGTCGAGTCGGGCACGGGGACCCGGGCCAACGTCGGCCGGCCGGTGGCGGGCAAGACGGGGACGACACAGAACAACGGCGACGCCTGGTTCATCGGCTACACGCCGGGCCTGTCCGCCGCGGTGTGGATGGGCTACCCCGAGGGGCAGGCGAGGAAGATGAGCTCGGTCCACGGGGTCGAGGTGACCGGGGGGAGCTTCCCGGCGGACATCTTCCGCAAGTTCCTGAGCGACGCCCTGAAGATCGAGGAGGACTACGGCGGGGAGTTCGTGGCTCCCCGGACCCTCGACGGCAAGCTGCTCACCGGCACCCGCCAGGCCCACGCCGATCCCGACGCCGCCCCCCCGACCACGACCGGTGAGGAGCAGGGCTCCACCACCACGGTGCCGCCCGAGGAGCCTCCGCCCACCACGGCGGCGCCGACCGCGACGACACCGCCGCCACGCCCCACCACGACCACGGCCGTCCCGACCACCACGCCGCGCGGCGTGATCACCTTGCCTCCCAGCACCACGGCCACGACCGCGAGCACCACCACCTCGTCGGAGCAGCCGAGAGGCAGGGAATCGGCGGACGCTCCGCCGGACTAGCCCGGCGGCCAGACCGGCGCCGGCGCCCGGCGGTATCCTGGCCCCTCGTCGGGACGGTGAAGGAGGGCGCCCCCATGGGAACGCGAACGACCGTGCCCGCCGTCCGGGGCCGCAAGACCGCGGCCGGCAGCCCCCCGCTGGTGATGGTGACCGCCTACGACGCCCCCGGGGCCAGGGTGGTCGACCAAGCCGGCGCCGACATCATCCTGGTGGGCGACTCGCTGGCCATGGTGGTGCTCGGCTACGACGACACGCTCCAGGTCACCGTCGACGACATGGCCCACCACACCGCGGCGGTGGCCCGCACCTCCCCACGTGCGCTGGTCGTGGCCGACCTGCCGTGGTTGAGCTACCACCTCACGCCGGCCGACACCGTGCGCAACGCCGGTGTCCTGGTGCGGGCGGGGGCGGCGGCGGTCAAGCTCGAGGGTGGGCGCACCCGCGTCCCCATGGTCGAGGCCCTGGTGGCGGCCGAGATCCCGGTGGTGGGCCACCTCGGCCTCACCCCCCAGTCGGTGCACGTCATGGGGGGCTTCAAGGTCCAGGCGCGCAAGGCCGAGGCCGCCGCTGCCCTGGTCGACGACGCGCTCGCCCTGGTCGACGCCGGCGTGTTCGCCGTGGTCATCGAGGGCGTGCCGGCGGAGGTGGCGGCTCAGGTCACCGAGGCGGTGCCGGTGCCGACCATCGGCATCGGCGCCGGGCCCCACTGCGACGGCCAGGTGCTCGTGCTCCACGACCTGCTGGGGCTCGACGGTGGGGACGCCCCCCGGTTCGTCCGCCGCTATGCCTCGCTCGCCGACGACGCGGTGCGGGCGGTGGCCGCCTTCGCCGCCGACGTCCGCGCCGGCGCCTTCCCCGACGAGTCCGAGACCTACCACCTCTCCCGGGACCCGGGGTGATCCCCGAGGTCTCCGACGGCACGTTCGAGTGGTTGCGCCGGGGCGTGTGGCTGGTGCTGGCCCTGGGCGTGCTGGCGCTGTTGGTGCGGGGAGCGGACGGCCCTCCCGACCCCTACCTCGTGCCGGCCGACGCCGACGACGCCGGGACGGTGGAGGAGGCGGAGCTGTCGGCGGGAGCGGCAGTCGTGCCGGAGCCCGACGGCGAGGGGACGCCGGCGCCATCGGCGACCGCGACCGCTCCCGGCGAGGTTCCCGAGCCGGCCGTCCCGACGACGGCGCCCTCCGGCCCGGGGCCTTCGGGGACCAGCCCGCCGCCGAGCACGACCATCGCTTCCGCCCCTCCGCCTCCGCCTCCGGTGGTGACGTCGGCCCCGCCGCCCGCGCCGGCGCCGGCCCGCCGCCCGCTGCCCGGGTTCGGCGAGACCGACTTCCGCATCACC
>JAHWJR010000284.1 GCA_019348335.1 Actinomycetota bacterium | reverse complement strand
CGGCCCTCGACCAGGTGCTCGAGCACCCACGCCAGGTGGGCGGCGTCGATGCGGAACATGGTCGAGCACGGGCAGACGACCGGGTCGAGCGAGACGACCGTGCGGTCGGGGTGCTCGGCGGCCAGGCGCTGGACCAGGTGGATCTCGGTGGCCACGGCGATGACCGAACCCGGCGCGGCGCCGGCCACCGCCTTGATGATGAAGTCGGTGGAACCGACCGAGTCGGCGGCCTCGCACACCCGGTAGGGGGCCTCGGGGTGGGCG
The DNA here is from genome assembly GCA_019348335.1 of Actinomycetota bacterium. GTDB lineage: Bacteria > Actinomycetota > Acidimicrobiia > Acidimicrobiales > CADCSY01 > JAHWJR01. The sequence continues at coordinate 2,170 of JAHWJR010000284.1, read as the reverse complement.
ATGACGATGCCTCCCGGGTTGGCCGACCGGAAGGCCTCGACCTGGGCCGGGGTGAAGCGCTGGTGCACCGAGCAGTGGCCCTTCCACAGCAGGAAGGTGGCCTCCTTGCACTCGGCCTCGCTGAGCCCACCGAGCTGGCGCCGGGGGTCCCACACCGCCAGGTCGGTGTGGCCGTAGCCCATGGCCAGCGCGGTGTTGCGGCCCAGGTGCTGGTCGGGGAAGAACAGCAGCTTGTCGCCCCGGCCCATCGCCCACTCGAGCACCGCCCGGGCGTTGGTCGACGTGCACACCGCGCCGCCGGCCCGGCCCACGAAGGCCTTGAGGGCGGCCGAGGAGTTCATGTAGGTCACCGGCACCACCCGCTCGATGTCGACGACGTCCTCCAGGGCCTCCCACGCCTCCTCCACCGAGTCGAGGTCGGCCATGTCGGCCATGGAGCAGCCGGCGTTGAGGTCGGGCAGGAGCACCTGCTGGTGGGCAGCGGTGAGGATGTCGGCCGACTCGGCCATGAAGTGGACGCCGCAGAACACGATGTAGTCGGCGGTGGGGTTGTCGGCGGCGAGCTGAGAGAGCCGGAAGGAGTCGCCCCGGGCGTCGGCCCAGCGCATCACCTCGTCGCGCTGGTAGTGGTGCCCGAGGATGAAGAGCCGGTCGCCGAGGGCGGACTTGGCGGCGGTGATCCACGAGGCCAGCTCCTCGGGCGTGGCGTCGAGGTAGCGGGCGGGGATCGGTGGTTGCATGCGGAGCATGGAGAGCCCTCCCAGGGGCCGGGCGCTCCGATTGGCGGGCGGTGCGGACAGCCTGGTCGCCCTGCACGGGGATGTCGCCCTCGGAGCGGATATGTCGCCGCGTACCAGGACGGCGGTCTTCTCAGTCTACGGCGCCGGCGTCCCGCCGTACGGGGGATGCGCCAACGGCGCCGGCGGCGGCGAGAATGGGCCCGTGGTCGAGCGCCCGCCGGCAGGCAGCATCCCCGACACCCCCGGCTCCTACCAGTTCAAGGACGCCGCCGGGCGCGTGGTCTACGTGGGCAAGGCCAAGTCGCTGCGGGCCCGGCTCAACAGCTACTTCGGCGATCCCCGTCACCTGCCGCCCCGCACCGCTCAGATGGTGGAGGCGGCGGCGACGGTGGAGTGGATCGAGGTGCGCAACGAGGTCGAGGCGCTCATGCTCGAGTACGGCCTCATCAAGTCGCACCGGCCCCGCTTCAACATCCGCCTCCGCGACGACAAGAGCTACCCCTTCCTCGCCGTGACCCTCGGCGACGAGTGGCCGCGGGCCCGGGTCATGCGGGGCAAGAAGCACAAGGGCACCCGCTACTTCGGTCCCTACGCCCACGCCTACGCCATTCGGGAGACGCTCGACCTGCTGCTGCGCACCTTCCCCGTGCGCACCTGCTCGGACAACAAGCTGGAGCGCCACCGCCGCCTCGGGCGACCGTGCCTGCTGTACCACATCGAGAAGTGCGCCGGGCCGTGCGTGGGCGAGGTGAAGCCGGACGAGTACCAGCGTCTCGTCGACGACCTGGTGGCCTTCCTCGACGGCACGACCGAGCCGGTGATCAAGGCACTCGAGTCGGACATGGCGGCGGCGGCCGAGAGCCTCGAGTTCGAGCGGGCCGCCCGCCTGCGGGACCGCCTGGCCAGCGTGCGCAAGGCGGTCGAGAAGCAGCAGATGGTGGCCGAGCGCTCGGAGGACTTCGACGTGGTCGGCATGGCCGACGACGAGCTCGAGGCCTCGGTGCAGGTGTTCTTCGTGCGCAAGGGCCGGGTGGTGGGCCGGCGGGGCTTCATCGTCGACAAGGTCGAGGACGTGAGCCCCGGCGAGCTGGTCGGGCGCATCCTCGAGGGCCTCTACGCCGAGCCCACCCTGGGCGTGCCCCGCCAGGTGCTGGTGCCCGAGGAGCCCGACGACCCGCAGCTCTACGAGGCGTGGCTGGGCGAGCTGCGGGGGAGCCGGGTGACCGTCCGCGTCCCCCAGAGAGGGGACAAGCGCGGCCTCCAGGAGACGGTGACCCGCAACGCCCGGGAGGAGTTCAACCGCCACCGCCTGCGCCGGGCGTCCGACCACAACAGCCGGGCGCGGGCGCTGCGCGAGCTCCAGGACGCCCTCGGTCTGCCCGAGGCGCCGCTGCGCATCGAGTGCTACGACATGAGCCACATCCAGGGCA
>JAHWJR010000079.1:5741-7956 GCA_019348335.1 Actinomycetota bacterium | reverse complement strand
GGCGGCCGGAGCGGTTCCGACGCCGAGGCCCCGGCTCAGCCGAGCGTGGCCACGGTGAGCTTCGAAGAGGCCTTCGACGCCGAGGCGGGCCGGGAGTTCGGTGACCTCGGCCCCGAGGCGGTGCCGTCGGGCGACCGTGGCGGTGAGCGCGAGGGCAGGAGCCGGCGCGGCGGGAGGCGCCGCTGACCGTGCGCACCACCCGGCTCCCCAACGGGATCCGGGTGGTGACCGAGGACGTGCCCTCCGCCCACTCCGTGGCCACCGGCTTCTGGGTGGGCGTGGGGGCGAGGGACGAGGTTCCTGAGCTGGCCGGCACGTCGCACTTCCTCGAGCACCTGCTGTTCAAGGGCACCGAGGCCCGCACCGCTGCCTCCATCGCCGAGGCGGTCGACGCCGTGGGCGGCGAGATGAACGCCTACACCACCCATGAGTACACCGCCTACTACACCCGGCTCCCCGCCGGGCAGCTGGGCCTCGGGCTCGACCTGCTCTCCGACGTCTTGTGGGCGCCGGCGTTCCGGCCCCGCGAGGTCGAGGCCGAGCGCCAGGTGATCCTCGAGGAGTTGCTGGCCGAGGAGGACTGTCCCGACGACCGGGTGTACACCCTGCTGGCCGAGGCCATGTTCCCCGAGCATCCCCTCGGGGTCGAGGTGCTGGGCACCGAGGCGAGCATCCGGAGCCTGGGCCGTGAGCAGATCCGGAACTTCCACGCCACGTGGTACCGGCCGGCCAACCTGGTCGTGGCCGCCGCCGGCCGGCTCGACCACGAGAAGGTGGTGGACGGCGTCGAGCGCCGGTTCGCCGGCGGAGCGGGAGGCGAGGCGCCGTCCCGCCGACCGCCGACCGGTCTCCCTCGGCGCCTGGCCGTGCTCACCCGGCCCACCGAGCAGGCCTACGTGGCGGTGGGCGTGCCCGCCCTCGATCGCCACGACGACGACCGCTTCGCCCTGGTGGTGGCCAACCAGGTGCTCGGTGGCGGCATGTCGAGCCGGCTGTTCCAGACCATCCGTGAGGACCGGGGGCTGGCCTACTCGGTCGGCTCCTCGGTGAGCTCGTACTCCGACGCCGGCACTCTGGTGGCCTCGGCCGGCACCACACCGGCGCGTGTCCCCGAGGTGCTGGACCTGGTGCACGCCGAGCTCGACCGCATCCTCGACGGGGGTGTCACCGAGCACGAGCTGGGCGTGGCCAAGGGCTACGTGGAGGGCTCGACCCTGCTGGGCCTGGAGGACCCGGGCAGCCGCATGGGCCGCCTCGGCGACGCCATGCTCACCCATGGAGACGTCAAGGAGGTCGACGAGGTGCTGGAGCGCTTCCGTGCCGTGGGGCGGGCCGACGTGGACCGGGTGCTGCGGCGAGTCCTCGGTGGCGCCCCCAGAACGGTGGCCGTGGTGGGGCCGGTGCCGCGGTCCCGGCTGGAGGAGCTGGTCGCCTAGGCACCGACCCTTCGCCGGCGCCGGCGCGACGCCCCCCGGAAAAGCCGCGACAATGGCGGGGTGAGCATTCGTGTCGGCGTGTTCGGAGCCGAGGGGCGCATGGGGCGCACCGTGTGCAAGGCCGTGCACGGTGACCCCGAGCTCGAGCTGGTGGCCGCCGTCGACCCCCACCACGCCGGTCTCGATCTGCGCCCGGTCACCGGCGTCGACGCCGACCTGCGCATCCTGCCCTCGGTCGAGGCGCTCGCCGGCCTCGAGGTCGACGTGGTCGTCGACTTCACCTCGGCCGAGGCCGCTCGGGCCAACCTCCGGTGGTGCGCGGCTGCCGGCGTCCACGCCGTGGTGGGCACCACCGGGCTCACCGACGACGATCTCGCCGTGCTGGAGTCGAGCTTCACCGAGAGCAACTGCCTGGTGGCGCCCAACTTCGCCATCGGGGCGGTGCTGATGATGCGCCTGGCCGAACTGGCGGCGCCGTGGTTCTCGTCGGTGGAGATCGTGGAGGCCCACCACGAGGACAAGCGCGACGCCCCCTCCGGCACCGCACTGCTCACCGCCCGGCGCCTGGCCGACGCCTCGGACGAGTGGGACGACGACCCCACCACCAACGCCGTGGTCGAGGGGGCGCGCGGCGGCAAGGGCCCCGGTGGCATCCCCATCCACGCCATCCGCCTGCGGGGGCTGGTCGCCCACCACCAGGTGCTGCTGGGCACCACCGGCCAGTCGCTGACCATCCGCCACGACTCCTACGACCGCAGCTCGTTCATGCCCGGGGTCCT
>JAHWJR010000079.1:0-5641 GCA_019348335.1 Actinomycetota bacterium | reverse complement strand
CCGAGGGGCAGCGCCCCCTCACGCAGCACCACGTCGTGGAAGTCGCGGACGTCGAAGCGCTCCCCGAGGTGCTCGGCCGCCTCGGCCCGCAGTTCCCGGAGCTTCAGCTCGCCCATCTTGTAGGCCAGGGCCTGACCGGGCAGCACCAGGTAGCGGTCGATCTCCACCACGACGTCGTGGTGGGGCGAGGCGGAGTGGCGCCCGAAGTACTCGATGGCCTGCTCCCGGCTCCACCCCAGGGCGTGCATGCCGGTGTCGACCACCAGGCGAACGGCCCGCAGCATCTCGGTGTCGAGGGCGCCGAAGCGCTGGTAGGGGTCCTGGTACATCCCCAGCTCGTGTCCCAGGCGCTCGCTGTAGAGCCCCCAACCCTCGATGTAGGCGGTGAACATGCCCCGCCGGCGGAACTCGGGCACCTCCTCGAGCTCCTGGGCCAGGGAGATCTGGAAGTGGTGGCCGGGCACCGCCTCGTGGAGGCAGAGCGACTCCATGTTCCATGCGGGGCGGGAGGCCAGGGCCGAGGTGTTGACGAAGAACCGGCCCGGGCGTCCCCCGTCGAGGGAGCCCTCGAGGTAGAAGGCGGCGGGGGCCGAGGCGGCCATCTCCGCCGGCACCGGTTCGACGCCGAAGGGCAGGCGGGGCAGCCGGCGGAACAGGCGCACCACCGCGGGGTCGATCCGCTTGGCGATGTCGCGGTAGGCGGCCAGCAGCGCCTCGGGGCTCTCGAAGAAGAACCGGGGGTCGCTGCGGAGATGGTGGGCGAAGTCCTCGGCGGAACCGCGGTGGCCGGCGGCCTCCCGTGCCCGTTCGAGCTCGGAGCTGATGCGGGCGACCTCGGCCAGCCCGATCTGGTGCACCTCCTGCGGCGTGAGCTCGGTGGTGGTGTGGTGGCGGACCCGTTCCTCGTACCACTCCCGGCCGTCGGGGAGGTCGGCGAGGGCCGTGGTGGTGCGAGCGGCGGGGAGGTAGGTGCCCACCAGGTAGTGGTGGAGCCGCCGGAAGGCGGGGACGACCTCCGCCGCCACCAGCGCCTCCGCCTCCCGCCGGGCCTCGGCCGCCTCGGCGGCGGGCAGGGACGGTGTCGCCTGCCGGAACGGTGCCAGCAGCGGGCTGGCCGCCGGGTCGCCGGCGAGGTGGGCCTCCACCTGGGCGGGCACGTCCCGGAGGGTGACCCGCGGCGGGGTGATCCCCCGGGCCCGGCCCTGGTCGAGCAGGGCGATGGTCTGCTCGACCAGGAGGGGCACCGCTCGCAGCCGGGCCAGGAGGTTGGCGAGGTGCGCCGGCGTGGCGGTCGGCATCGACCCGAGGAGCAGGGCCAGGTCGGTCTGGGGCCCCTCCAGCTGGGAGATCGGAAGGTGCTCGGCGGGGAAGCGGGCGGCCTCCGCCTCGCTGTGCTGCTGCCAGGAGAAGACGTCGTAGCTCAGCTGGTCACCCGGCTCGAGGGCGTCCCGGTCCATGGTGGCCAGCGCCCGCAGCGGGGCGCCGGCCTCGTGCCGTCGCCGGGCCACGGCCTCGGGCGACAGGTCGGGGAGGCGGTCGTCGAGCCCGGGCCAGCCGACGAAGGTGGCGACGTCGGGACGCTCCTCCATGGCCTGGCGCCAGACCAGGTCGAACAGGGCGTGCAGGCGCTCGGCGTCGGGGCGTCGGCCCTTGGTGGCGGCGAGGTCGTCCAGGGCGGCGAGGTAGGCGCTCACCGCCGGTCGTCGGAGGGCGCCGGCCCCTCGCCGGCGGTCGGCTCCGGCCCGGTGGCCTCGATCTCCGCCTCCAGCTCTGCCTCGATCTCCGACGGGGGCCGGGCCGTGCCGGCGTCGCCCTTCTTGCGGGACTGGAGCGCCACCACCACGAACGACAGCCCGACCAGCCACCACTGGTAGCGCTGGATGAACCCGAGCACGGCGAAGAGCTCGTCTTTGAAGGTCTCGCCGAGGAACCGGAACAGCAGCAGCCGCCCGAGGGTGCCGGTGACGTTGAGGACGGCGAAGCGACGGACCGACATGCCGGCGGCCCCGGCCAGCAGGCACATGTAGCCGCTGGGCGCCACCAGCACGATGATCGACCCGAACCGGGAGAAGAACCGTTCGAGCCCGGCGATGAACCCGGTGTCGCCCAGCTTGCGCTCGGCCCAGCGCAGCGCGCCCTCGCCGTACTGGGCGCCCAACAGGTAGAAGAGCGGGTCGGTGAGCACCAGCCGGGTGAACCCCACGACCAGGAAGGGCACGGCGTCGACCTGGGGCGAGGCCAGGAGCAGGTAGCGGTTCCTCGGGTTGAGGAACATCTGCAGCAGCGGGTGCTCGTTGATGAGGCCCGGCCCGATGACGTCGGCGATGGTGCCGAGCACGCTGAGGATCACGATCGGCGTCACCAGGAGGGGCAGCGGGATCCGCCGCCCGCCTCGCGCCACCTGCTCCGACATCCGGTCGAGCCTACGGCTCCGCTCAGAGTGGCAGCACGCTGCTGCCGCTCGGCGGCAAGGCGGGCGGGCAGAGGTGGGGGATTAAGGTGCGGCCGTGCCGTACCCGTCCGAGCCCAGGCTGGTGGTCCTCCATGCCCTGGGCGTCAAGGGCGTGAGCGCCGTCGGCGTGGTGGCCAGCGCCACCGGGCTGGCGGCCACCGACGTCGTCGCCCTGCTGGAGGAACTGCGGGAGACGGGCTCGGTCGAGCACCGGGCGGGCACGCCGGCGGGCTGGTCGCTGACCCGGGTGGGGCGCAAGGAGCGCGACGCGCTCCTCGCCGAGGAGCTCGACGTCGCCGGCGCCCGGACCGCGGTGGAATCCGCCTACCATCGGTTCTTGCCGATCAACGCCGAGCTGCTCACCACCTGCACCGCCTGGCAGCTCCGTGACGACGCCGGCGACGAGCCCGTGGCCAACGACCACGCCGACGCCGACTACGACACCGCCGTGGTGCGAAGGCTGGTCGATCTCGACGCCCGCTCCCGGCCCGTGCTGGCCGACCTGGCCGCCGCCCTGGCCCGCTTCGGCGCCTACCGTCCCCGGCTCGACCACGCCGTGCAGCGGGTGGTGGCGGGGGAGAGCGACTGGTTCACCCGCCCGCTCATCGACAGCTACCACACCGTGTGGTTCGAGTTGCACCAAGACCTGCTCGACACCTTGGGCGTCGAGCGCGGCAGTGAGGAGCAAGGGTAGCGATGGCCCGCTTCGGTCCCGTCCTCACCGCCATGGTGACGCCCTTCGACGACGATCTCGGGGTCGACTACGACGCCGCCGCCGCCCTGGCCCGGTGGCTCGCCGATCACGGCAGTACCGGTTTGGTGCTGGCCGGGACCACCGGCGAGAGCCCCACGCTGACCGACGACGAGAAGCTGGAGCTGTTCCGCACCGTGGCCGAGGCGGTGACCGTCCCCGTCATCGCCGGCACGGGCAGCGCCGACACCCGGCACACGGTGGAGCTCACCCGGGCAGCATCGGCCACCGGTGTGGCCGGCGTGCTCGTCGTCTGCCCCTACTACAGCCGCCCGTCGCAGGCGGGCATCGAGGGCCACTTCCGGGCGGTGGCGTCGGCCACCCGCCTGCCGCTGGTGATCTACGACATCCCCGGGCGGACCGGCCGCAAGGTGGCCACCGACACGCTGCTCACCCTGGCCGGCGACGTCCCCAACATCGTCGCGATCAAAGACGCCGGCGGCAGCGTGAGCGAGTCGGCCCGCCTGCTGGCGGCGGCACCTGACCACTTCGAGCTCTACAGCGGCGACGACGCCCTCACCCTGCCGCTGCTCTCTGTGGGTGCGGTGGGGATCGTGGGCGTGGCCACCCACTGGGCCGGAGAGGAGATGGCCGCCCTCGTGGCCGCCTTCGAGGCCGGCGACGTGGCCGGCGCCCGCGCCACCAACCGGCGACTGCTGCCCAGCTTCGCCTTCGAGACGAGCGAGGCAGCGCCCAACCCGCTGCCGGCCAAGGCCATGATGCGGGTGCTGGGCCTCGACGTCGGCCCTTGCCGCCCACCGCTCGGCCCCCCACCCGACGACCTCGAATCCCGCGCCCGAAAGGTGTTGTCCGACCTCCATGGCTAACCCTGTCCGCATCACCTTCCTCGGAGGGCTCGGTGAGATCGGCCGCAACTGCGCCGCATTCGAGCTCGACGGCCGCATCGTCCTGCTCGACTGCGGGCTCATGTTCCCCGAGAGCGACATGCTCGGCATCGACCTGGTGCTCCCCGACTTCACCTGGCTGCGGGAGAACGCCGACCGGATCGAGGCCTGCGTGCTCAGCCACGGCCACGAGGACCACGTGGGGGCGCTGGCCTTCCTGCTGCGCGAGCTCTCCTTCCCCGTCTACGGCTCGGAGCTGACCCTCGGACTGGCCCGGAACCGCATCGAGGAGGCCGGGTTGCTGGGGCGCACCGACCTCATCGCCGTGGAGGACGGCGAGCGCCGCCGCATCGGGCCCTTCGACGTCGAGTTCATCCCCGTCACCCACTCGGTGCCCGACGGATTCGCCACCGCCTGGCACACCCCCCAGGGTGTGATCATGCACAGCGGCGACTGGAAGCTCGACCTCACGCCGGTCGACGGGCGCACCACCGACCTGGCTCGCATGGGCGCCATCGCCGTCGAGTCCGGCATCCGCCTGCTGCTGAGTGACTCGACCAACGCCGAGGAGTGCGGCCACACCCGCTCCGAGCGATCGGTGGGGGAGTCCCTGCGGGCGTTGTTCGCCGCCGCCAAGGGCCAGCGGATCATCACCGCCTGCTTCGCCAGCCACATCCACCGCATCCAGCAGATCGCCGACGTGGCCATCGCCGACGGCCGAGTGGTGGCGACCCTGGGCCTGTCCATGAAGAAGAATCTGCGCCTGGCCCGGGACATGGGACGGTTGCGCATCCCCGACGACAAGCTGTGGGACATCGCCGAGATCGGCGACGTGGCCCCCGAGAAGCTGTGCGTCATCTCCACCGGTTCCCAGGGCGAGCCGCTCTCGGCGCTGTCGAGGATGGCGGCCAACGAGAACAAGTGGCTGAAGGTCGGGCCGGGCGACACCGTCATCCTCAGCTCCCACCCCATTCCCGGCAACGAGTCGGACGTGAGCCGGGTGATCGACGGCCTCCACCGCCTGGGCGCCGACGTCATCCACTCCGGCCTCGCCGACGTCCACGTCACCGGCCACGCCATGCAGGAGGAGCTCAAGACCCTCCTGTCCATCACCGATCCGGAGTGGCTGGTGCCGGTGCACGGCGAGTACCGCCACATGGTCCACCACGGCCGCTTGGCCGTCTCGGTGGGCCTCGACGAGGACGACGTGGTGCTGTGCCGGGACGGTGACCAGATCGAGTTGGGCGACGACGGCGTCACCAAGGTGGGCGAGGTGCCGGCCGGCTACCTCTACGTCGACGGCGTGGTGGGTGACGTGGGCCACGGCGTCCTGCGCGACCGGCGGGTGCTGGCCGAGGAGGGCGTGGTGGTGGTCATCGTCACCGTCGACGTGACCTCCGGCGAGGTCATCGCCGGCCCCGAGATCGTGACCCGGGGCTGGGTCCACGCCCCCGAGGCCGAGGACCTCATCGAAGAGGCGCGCCAGCGGGTCATCGAGTCCATCGAGGACGCCGAGGACACCGACCTGGAGACGCTCAAGCGCCACGCCCGCAAGGCGCTCGGCTCCTTCGTGCACGAGCGCACCCGGCGCCG
>JAHWJR010000008.1 GCA_019348335.1 Actinomycetota bacterium | reverse complement strand
ACGCCGGCGCTCGTCGGGCTCGGCCAGCGCCGCCTCCAGGGCGTCCAGGGCCTCGCTCGGCTCCGGGTCGAGGACCGTCTCGGGAGGGCCGGTGGTGCTGAGGTTCACCGGGCGGGACTCGGACACGGCTCCGAGGCTAGCCCTCGCCGGCCCCGGTGCTCCCGGACGACGGGGGCTGGCCGGTGGAGGCGGGCGCGGTGCCGACGCCGTGCTCGTCGAGGTAGGCGGCGGCGGCGGTGCGCGAACGCTCCATGAGCTCCTGGGTGCGGCTGAAGCCGTCGTAGCGGAACCGGGGCCAGGCCGCGGTGGGCAGGACGTGCACCTCCACCCCGGCCGGCAGCGCCGCCAGCTCGTGCACGAAGCGGCAGTTCCGGGAGATGGCGAACGCCCGCAACAGCACGTCCAGAGGGCGGCGGGGCCGCCGGGGGACGGCGTCGAGGTCCTTGAGCTGGAGCACGAACAGGCGGGTGGCTCCCATCTCCAGCGCCTTGGCCAGAGGCACGACGTTGACCGTCGCCCCGTCGATGAACAGCTCGCCGCCGATCTCCACCGGGGGCAGCAGGGCCGGCAGCGCCGCCGACGCCAGGATGGCCTCGGCCAGCGGGCCGTCGGTGAACCACCGTTCGCTCCCCGATGCGAGGGAGGTGGCCACGCAGGCGAACGGCAGGCGGAGGTCGGCGAAGGTGGCCCCCGGGAGGAAGCGGTCGATGACCCGCCGCAGCCCGTCGTTGGCGTTGATGGCCGGGCGGCGCCGCAACAGCTGCACCAGGCTGGTGGCCGCCCCCGCCGGCCACACGTCGTGGCGGGAGACGTCGAGCCACAGCGCCTCCAGCCGGGCCAGGGTGGCGAGGTCGGGCTGCGAGGCCACCGCCGCCCCGTTCAGCGCCCCCACCGAGCAGCCGACGACCAGGTCGGGGACCACGCCGCGCTCGAGCAGGGCCCGCAGCATCCCCAGCTGGACCGCCCCCATGTTGCCGGCGCCGCCGAGCACGAAGGCGGTCGTGCCGGCCGGCGAGGGCGGCGTGGGGGTCTGCACCCTGGCGGAGGGTACCGGCACTTCCCCCTGCCGATCCGAACATGACGGGGCAGGCCGGGGGGTAGGCGTGGCCCATGATCCCCGCAACCGGTGCAGGCCGCTTCGGATACGACCCTGAGGCCCCCGAGGCCGACGCCTTCGAGCAGTCGGCGGCGGTCGGCGACGAGGACGACGACGAGCACCTCGTGGAGGAGGGACGGGCCACCCGGCTCCCTGACCGCGACCTGGAGGCCCCCGAGGCCGACGCCCTGGAGCAGTCGGAGCCGGCCCCGCTCGACGACGACCGTCGCTGACGCAGCGGCGTGCCGGGCTGTCAGAGCCGGAATCAGCCGGCGACGTCAGCGGTGCCGGACGAGGCCAGGGCCGGACGCCGCGCCGGGGACCGTTCCCGCAGGAGCACGGCAGCGGCCACGACGGTGGCCACCCCTCCGAGGGCCAGGCCGACGCGTGGGCCGAGGTGCTCTGACACCCACCCGACCAGCGGACCACCGACGGGCGTCGACCCCAGGAACGCCACCGCCCACAGGGCCATGACCCGGCCCCGCATGGCCGGCGCGGCGCCGAGCTGGAGGAGGGTGTTGGCCGCGGCCAGGAAGGCGATGCTGCCGACGCCCACGCCGACCAGCGCCACCAGCTCGAGGACGAGGGTGGGCGCCGCGGCGGCGAGGAGGAGCGCGGCACCGAAGCCGTAGCCGGCGACCACCAGGGACCGCGGCCCCGACCGGTTGCGGCCGGCCAGGACCAGGCCCCCGACCACCGCCCCCACGCCCATGCACGAGGTCATCACCCCGTAGGTACCGGCGCCGCCGTCGAAGACGAAGCGGGCCATCAGTGGGAGCACGACCTGGAACTCGTAGGCCAGCGTGCCTACCACTGCCATGGCCAGCAGCGGCCGGCGCAGCTCGGGGGTGCGCCACACGTAGGCCAGCCCCTCCCGGAGCTGCCCCGGGCCCCGGGGCTGGACCTCGGCCGGACGCAGCTCGTCCTCCCGCATCGAGGTGAAGGCGGCGATGACGGCCAGGTAGGACACGGCGTTGAGCAGGAAGCAGGCGGCCAGCCCGGCCGTGGCGATGACGCCGGCGGCGATGGCGGGGCCGAGCACCCGGGCGGCGTTCACGGCCACGCTGTTGAGGGTCACCGCGTTCGCCAACTGCTCGGGGCCCACCATCTCCAGCACGAAGATCTGGCGCCCGGGGTTGTCGAACAGGTGCACCACCCCGAGGGCGGCGGCCAGGACCATCACCATCCACATCTGCACCGCGCCGGTGGCGACGAGCACGCCGAGGATCACCGCCAGCACGGCGGCACACGCCTGGGTGGCCACGAGCAGCCGGCGGGTGTCGACCCGGTCGACCATCAGGCCACCCCACATCCCGAACAGGAGCAGGGGCAGGAACTGCAGGGCGGTGACCAGCCCCAGCTCGGTGCCGCTGCCCCCCAGCTCGAGCACGAGCCAGGCCTGGGCCACCCGCTGCATCCACGTGCCCGTCAGTGACACGGCCTGGCCGAAGGCGTAGCGCCGGTAGTTGGGGATGCGAAGGGCGCTGAAGGTGCGGGCCAGGGCCCGGCGGGAGGTGGCTCGTGCCGTCATCGCCGAGCCTCGACCCGGCGGGCGAACAGCAGCACGCCCGGGCTCAGTTGAGGCGGGCCCGCAAGCGGCGGGCGGCGAGGGCATCACCGCCGGCGTCGTCGGTGTCGGCGGCCGCCAGCCCGTCCAGCACGTCGGCGGCCTCCCCGAACCGATACGAGGAGGCGAGGACCTCGGCCAGTCGCCGGTGCACCGGTGCGGGGGCTCCGGGCACGAGGGTGCGCAACCGCACCACCCGCTCCAGGAGCGGGCGGTCACTCCGGGCGGTGGCGATGGCGTCGAGATTGGCGAGCATCCGGGCCACGATGGCTCGGGCGCCGACCGGGCGCAGGAAGGCCGGGTCGAACGCCGCCCCCGGGCCGTGCAGGTCCCGGAAGAGGGCCTCGCACCCGGCGGCGTCGAGCACCGCGCCGCCGGCGAAAGCGTCGACGAACACGTCGGGGTCGAGCTTGTCGCGCACGAGGAAGTGGCCGGGCATGGACACGCCGACCAGAGGAACCCCCACGCGGCGACCCACCTCGAGCAGGAGGACCGAGAGGGTGATGGGGATCCCCAGGCGGCGCTCGACCACCTGGTCGAGGCAGGAGTTCCGGGGGTCGTAGTAGTCGTCCGCATCGCCGGCGAAGCCGAGCTCGACGAAGAGGCACTTGCACAGGGCGTCGAGCCTCGGCGCCCACACCGCGGCGGCCAGCTCGTCGAGCCGGGCCTGCTCGGCGGCCACGTCCAGCTCGGGGCGGACGGCGGCAGCGACCAGGAGGGCCGCCTCGTCGAGGGGCGTCGCTGCCTCGGGGCCGGCCATGATCGCCGCGAACCTGCTCGTCACGTCCATTCCCGCCACCGTACCGACCGGCAGTGCCTCTTCCCTCGGGAGCCGGCGTGCTCCGACGCCCCGTCGTCGCCCCCCGCCGGCACCAGGCGTTAGGGTCGTCGGCCGTGCCCCGGTCGCCCTGGTCGTTCCTCGACCACCCCGGGCCCCTCGCCTTCGCCCATCAGGGGGGCGCTGGTGAGCATCCCGAGAACACCATGGCGGCCTTCGAGCACGCCGTCTCCCTCGGCTACCGCTACCTCGAGACCGACGTGCACGCCACCGCCGACGGCGTGCTGGTGGCCTTCCACGACGACGAGCTCGACCGCGTCACCGACCGGGTCGGGCGCATCGGCGACCTCCCGTGGTCGGAGGTGCGACAAGCCCGGGTGGCCGGGAGCCATGCCATCCCCCTACTCGAGGACCTGCTCGGCACCTGGCCGCAGGCGTGCGTCAACATCGACCCGAAGCACGACGCCAGCGTGGAGCCGCTGGTCGAGGTGCTGCGGCGCACGGACAGCGTCCATCGCGTGTGCGTGGGCGCCTTCTCCGACCGCCGCCTGGCTCGGGTCCGGCGCCAGCTGGGCCCGGACCTGTGCACGTCACTGGGGCCGTTGGGCATCGGCCGGCTCATGGCCGCCGCCCGCCGTGTGCCCACGGGGCGCCTCCCCGCCGCCTGCGCCCAGGTCCCCGTGGCCACCCGCGGTGTCACCGTGCTCGACCGCCGGCTGGTGGAGGCGGTCCACCGGCGGGGGATGCAGGTGCACGTGTGGACCATCGACGACCGGGAGGAGATGGTCAGGCTGCTCGACCTCGGCGTCGACGGCATCATGACCGACCGCCCGGCGGTCCTGAAGCAGGTCCTCCAGGAGCGCGGCGACTGGCACCAGTCAGAGGGCACCACCCGCTGATCACCGTGACGGCGCCCCGGTTGTTTGGCACACTGTCCGAGCACGGGGAGGGTCGCCTCCCCCACGAAACGGAGGGGGCACGACGGCACGGGAATCCGCCGCGGGCGGCGCCGGCCGCGGCCAACCCGAGGACGACGATCTGGTCGGTGTGGTCTCGGCGCGCCTGCTGGCGGCGGGAACGCCCCGCCGGGAGCGGCTCGAGGCGCTGAGCCTGCTCGGCCTGCTGTTCGACCATGCCGACGCCGGCGGAAGGGTCCGGGTCCCGCTGGACGACCTCGCCGACGAGTTCGACCTTCCTCGGGCCCGGGCCGAGGCGGCGCTGGAGGCGCTGGTGCGGGTGGGGGGCGTGGGCCGGGACGCCGACGGCGTCGTCCTGTCGGGGTCGCACCCACCGCTTTCCGGCAGCCTGCGCCTGAGCGCTTTCTTGGCCAACGTCGCCGCGGTGCTGGACGACCAGCACGCCGAGCCGGTGCCGGCCGCTCCGCCTCGCTCACCGGTCCTGCTGGCCGACGCCACGGCCGGTCCACGGGCCGGCAGGGGCCGGCGTGAACGACGGGTCGGCCGCCGGCAGCCGGCGCTGGCGGCTCTGGCCCTGACCGGGGTGGTGGTGCTGGCGACGCTGGGGCCGCCGAGCGATCCGCCCACCCGCCTGCGCACCGTGAGCGGCCCACCGACGGTCACGACGCAGCCGTCGTCGCCGGCAGCACAACGCCCGGCCCTGCGGACCAACCCGTGGGTGTCGTGGCCCGTCTCCTCACCACCGGCGGTTCCGGGCCGCGACCCGGTCGCCGGGGAGGGCGAGCCTTCGCCGGGACCGGGGCGAGACACGGCCGATGCCTCCCCCTCCCCCGCCCCCGCCGGAGCGCGGGGCCGGTCCGGTGGTCAGCCGGCACCGGCGACTGGGGCCGAGGGCACCGCCTCCGAGGCCGCGGCCGGACGTCCGAGCCGGCCTCCGCCTGGTGAGGAGGCGCCGCGGAGGCGAACGCCGCAGTCAGCGGTGTCCCCGCCCGCCGCCTCGCCCTCCCCTGCCGCGCCCGCCCCCCCCGTGCGCTGCCCCGCCGGCACCCCCCACATCGTCGTCGACTCCGCCGCGGTCCGCCGCGCCGGGCTCGACGTGGTACCGGCCCCGGGCGTCCCCACCACTTCGGTCACCGAGGTGCGGGGGACCCTGATCAACCCGACGCCAGCAACGGCGGTGATCCGGGCGTTCGAGGTCATCCTCGGCTCGGGGGCCACCGCGGTGGCGGTGCCGGGCCCGCCCGGGCCGGTCGTCCTGGCCCCCGGTGGTCGCCACGAGTGGACGGTGCGCACCCCGAGCACGGCTGAGCCCGGCACCGTTCCCGCCGTGGAGGGCGCCAGGATCGTCGACTGGGGGTGGGAGGAGGCCGATCTGGCTCGCTCCTGCCCCACCTGAGCCTCGCCGGGTGGGTCGTGCCTGGCCAGACCTAGACCAGGGCGGCCGGGCGCTCCTTGGACTCCTCGATGCGAGCCTGGCGGCGCTCGGCGACACGCCGGGCCGCCTTGCCCACCCGCTGGATGTAACGCAGCACCCGCTCGCGGGCCTCGGACGCCTCGGGGTTGAGACCCTCGATGGACTCCAGGCCCCAGTGGCCCAGCACCACCGGCTGCAGGATCTTCTCGTAGTGGCTGGCGAAGTCGTAGATGCCGGCGTTGGCGATGGCCTTGGAGTGGGCGGCGAAGTCGGGGATGCCGGTGCCCGGCATCTCGAAGCCCCGGACCTGGCGGTCGATGGCCAGCACCACTGCCGAGGGGTCGACCTCGAGCACCGCCGAGGTCATGTCCCGGTAGAAGACGTAGTGCAGGTTCTCGTCGCCGGCGACGCGCGCCATGATGTCGCGGCCCCGCCGGTCGTCGAGCATCCGCCCGGTGTTGCCGTGGGCGATGCGGGTGGCCAGTTCCTGGAGCGTGACGTACACCAACCCGTCGACCACGCTCTCCGGTTGCGGAACCTCACCCGCCGCCAGCTGGAGCATGCGGCCCCGCTCCAGCGCCACGGGGTCGACGCTGCGGGTCACCGTGAGGTAGTCGCGGATCACGATGGCGTGTCGCCCCTCCTCGGCGGTCCAGCGGTGGGTCCACGCCCCCCAGGCGTCGTCGATGCCGAACAGCCGGTCGATGGTGTGGAAGTAGTGAGGGAGGTTGTCCTCGGTCAGGAGGTTCACGAACAAGGCGCTGCGGACGGCCTCGTCCATCGGCGCCTCGGACGCGTCCCACTCCTCGCCAGGCTCGAAGTCGCGCCCGACGCTCCAGGGCACCATCTCGTGGGGGAACCACTCCTTGGCGTTGGACAGATGACGCTCGAGCATCTCCTCGGCGACGGGGGACAGTTCGTGCAGAAGGGCAGCGTCCGAGTCCATGCACTAAGACTACCTACCAGTAGGTAGGGGCGAAACCTCCGGCGCCGGCGGCGGGGTGTCGACCGCCCGCCAGCAGTACCACGCCACGGTCGAGCGCCAGGGGCGGAACCGCTCGCCGGCAGCCTCCAGGACGGTGGGTGATGGCACCGCCTCGAGTTGCCAGGCCCGGGCGTAGCCCCGCCGAACGCCGAGGTCGGTGACGGGCCACACGTCGGGGCGACCCAGCTGGAAGATCAGGAACATCTGCGCCGTCCACGGGCCGATGCCCGGGAACTGCGCCAGCACGCCCACCACCGCATCGTCGTCGAGGTGGGTGACCGCTTCGAGGTCGAGCGAACCGTCCGCCACCCGGGCGGCCAGGGCGAGCAGCGCCCGGGTCTTGGCCCCCGACAACCCGGCGCTCCGCAGCTCGGCGGGGTCGAGGGCCAACACGGCGCCGGCGTCGAGGTCCCCCGGCACCAGCGCCCGCACCCGCGACCAGATGGCCGCCGCCGCCCGCCCGGCGAGCTGCTGGGAGGCGATGGTGCGGGCCAGGCGCTCGAAGTGCCCAATGGCCACGACCTCCCCCGCCGCCAGAGGGCACGGGCCGTGGCGGGCCACCAGGGCGGCCATCACCGGGTCGCGGCGGGCCAGCTCGGCCTCCGCCGCGCCGCCGGCCACGAGCCTCATGTCCTCACCTCGTCCCCGAGGCGCCGTACCTGGGGACAACCTTGCGGGATCGGGCGAAAAACACAGGGTTCTCCTCTGGATGCCCCCAGGCTGGTGGTCGCACAATGGAGTGGTGGGCTACGAAGTGATCATCGGCGACGGGGGCAGCGAGCTCGTGGTGGGGGCCGACACCTACCAGCTGGAAGGGCCCCTCACCACCTTCTTCAGCACCGACGCCGGCCGGCGGGTGGTCGACTGCTGGAGCGTGCGACTGGCCAGCTTCCGCACCGCCGACGTGGTGCGGATCCGCCGGGTCGACGATCTCCAGGCGGCCTGATCACTCCATGCCCTCCGGCGGACGACGCAACCGCTTGGCCTGAGACCGCCGGCGCTTGGCCTCGAGGCGCCGCCTCCGGGACCCGCCGGTGGGGCGGGTGGGACGCCGAGCCCGGGGAACGCGCAATCCGGCCGCCAGCCGCGACTGCAGGCGCTCGAGGGCGAGCGCCCGGTTGCGGGCCTGCGAGCGCTCGTCGCCCGCCGCCGCCCGCACCTCGGGCCCGACCCGCTCCAGCAGGCGCCGGCGCTGCTCCGACCCCAGCGACGGGGAGGCAGCCACGTCGAAGACCACCTCGACCCGCGTGTCCGCCGTGTTGGCGTGCTGACCGCCGGGGCCCCCGCTGCGGCTGAAGCGCCACTGCAGCTCGGACAGGGGGATGGCGCAGCTGCGGTTCACCTCCAGTCGGTCGGGCAGGGTCATGGCTCGACGGTACCCACGGCGGCGGCCTGCGTGACGCCTGCCGGCGTGCGCCCCGCGGTCACGAGCGGCTGCGCAGGCCGAGCACCACGGTGTGATGGGGGATGCCCGTGGCCGGGGTGAGGTAGCCCCTCCCCTCCACCGACCAGCCCCGCCGGCGGTAGAACTCGAGCGCGCTGTCGCGGGCATCGGCCCACAGCACCTCGGCGCCGGCGGCGCCGGCCCGGGCGACCACGGCGTCGAGCAGCAGCGTGCCCGCGCCCCGGCCCTGCAGCTCGGGCTCGACCGCCATGCCCCGGAGGCGCCAGGCGGCGGCGCCGGGGCGCAGACCGGTGGGGGCGGGGCTGACGGTGGCCACGGCCACCACCCGCCCCTCGCTGTCGAGCACCGCCGCGTGGAAGGCCTCGGGGAGGTCGTCCTCGGGGAAGTGGACCTCGGCATCGGGCCGCCCGCTCCGCAGGACCCTGCGCCGCAGGTCGTGGGTGGCCTCGGCCGGGACCGTGGTGACGGTCAGGAGGGGCGCCCTCAGAGGTGATCGGCGGCGGCGTCCTGGACGGCGGCGGTGATGGGCGCCCAGTCGGCCTCGGGATGGCGGGTGACGGTCACGAAGTCGGCGGTGCCGAACACCGAGGCCACGCCCTCGGTGGCGAGGACGGCGGCGGCGAAGGCGTTGTCCTCGGCCTCGGCGGCCTCGACGCTGGCCAGGTTCATGGTGGCCGGCAGGGTGACGTCGAGGGTGTACTTGGTGGCGTTGGGGTTGGGCGTGGGTGACGGGGTGGCGCTGGCCATGGTCAGCCCGCCCCCTCCTCGGTGATCTCGGGCCGCTCGAAGTGCTCGTTGGCGATGAGCTCGGCGGTGCGGGCCAGCTCCTCCTGGAGCGCCTCGATCTCGGGCTGCAGCGACTCGGCGAACTCGGTGCGGCCCTGGACCAGCGCCCGCTGCCGTCGTTCGACCAGCTCGGTGAGCTGCAGCTCGACGCCGACGGCGTGGTCCTCGATCCGTGGGTCGGTCACGGGGGCAGCGTACGCTCGCTCCATGGCCCCTCGCTACGACCTGGTGATCGTGGGGATGGGTTCGGGAGGAATGGCCGCCGCCGAGTTCGCCGCCTCCCTGCCTCTGCGGGTGGCGGTGGTCGAGCGCGACCGGGTCGGTGGCGAGTGCCTGTGGACCGGCTGCGTGCCGAGCAAGGCCCTCCTCGCATCGGCCAAGGTCGCCCACACGCTGCGGACGGCCGACCGGTGGGGACTGCCTCCCACCGACGTGGACTTCGACACCAAGCCTGTCTTCGACCGGTTGCGGGCCGTGCAGGACGAGATCGCCCGCACCGACGACGACCCCCGCCGCTTCGAGGCCCTCGGCATCGAGGTGGTCCGCGGCGAGGCCCGCCTCGTCGATCCCTTCACCGTGGCGGTGGGCGACCGTCTCCTGCGCACCCGCTTCGTGCTGCTGTGCACCGGCAGCAGCCCGGTGGCGCTGCCGGTCGAGGGGCTGGCCGACGCCGGCTACCTGACCAACGAGAACGTGTTCGAGCTCGAGCGGGCGCCGGCGTCGCTGACCGTGATCGGCGGCGGGCCCATCGCCATCGAGCTGGCCCAGGCCCTCCACCGCCTGGGTGTGCGGGTGACCGTCCTGGAGAAGATGGACGGCGTCCTCGGACGCGAGCAGCCGGAGCTGGTGGCCGTGCTCGTGCGCCTCCTGCGGGAGGAGGGCCTCGTCCTGCAGACCGGCGTCGACATCGAGCGGGTGACCGTCGAGGGGGGCGCCAAGGTGGTCCACGGACGGCGAGGCGGCGAGCTGCTGCGGTGGGAGGCCGACGAGCTGATGGTGGCGGTGGGCCGGCGCCCCAACGTCGACGGCCTGGGCCTGGACGACCTCGGGGTGGCGACCACTCGCAAGGGCGTGACCGTCGACCGCCGGATGCGCACGTCGGTGCCGTCGATCTACGCCGCCGGTGACGTGGCCGGGCGCTACTTGTTCACCCACTCCGCCGGCCACGAGGCGGTACGCGCCGTGCGCGACATGTTCTTCCCGGGCCGGGGCGAGGTCGACGACCTGGTGCCCTGGTGCACCTTCACCGACCCTGAGCTGGCCCACGCCGGCCTCACCGCCGCCGAGGCCCGGGAGCGCCACGGCGACGACGTCGAGGTGCACCGGCTCGACCTGGCCCACTCCGACCGGGCCCGGGCCGACGGGCACAGCGAGGGCGCGGTGATCGCCGTCACCGCCAAGGGCAAGCTCGTTGGGGCGCACGTGCTGGCCCCGGCCGCCGGCGAGCTGGTGCACGAGCTGGCCCTGGCCGTCTCCAAGGGGATGAAGCTCTCGGCGCTGGCGTCGCTCATCCACGTCTACCCCACGCTCGCCACCACGGTGGGCGACCTCGCCGTCGAGTCGGCGTACGCCGGCGCCGGCCGCTTCGCCTGGGTGGTGCGCGCCGGTCGCGTGTGGGACCGCGTCCGTCGGCGCTGAGCAAGTGGCGCGTGGCGGTGACACGGGTTAGATGTTGAGGCCCGAAGCGCCGCCCCCCCCCACGGTGAGGAGACCCATGGACCGCCCCAGCCTCCACCTCTGGCTTCCGCCCGTCCGAGACCCGGTCTGGGTGTCGGCCCGCTTCGGCCACCGCTAGCCGCGCCGCGTGCCCTCCCCTCGCCGCCGCCTGAAGGCGGCCGACGTCGAACGCTTCGTCCGGGAGCAGTGCTTCGCACCCGCCCAGCAGGGCCTCGTCGGCATCGAGCTCGAGCAGCTCACCGTGGCGGCCGGCGACCCCGCCGCCTGCCCCGACCACGCCCGGGTGCGCGCCGCGGTGGCCACGGTCTCGCCCCTCGCCGGCGGCAGCAGGCTCACCTTCGAGCCCGGAGGCCAGGTCGAGCTCAGCTCGGCGCCCCTTCCCGGCGTGACCGCCGCCTGCGCCGCCCTCACGGGCGACCTGGCGACGGTGTGCGACGCCGTGGCCGGCGCCGGCGCCCGGTTGCTGGCCGCCGGCCTCGACCCGTGGCGGGACCGGAGCCGGGTGGTGGAAGAGCCCCGCTACCGCGCCATGGAGGCCTACTTCGGTGCCGACGGCGACGAGGGGGGCCGGATGATGTGCAGCACCGCTGCCCTCCAGGTCAACCTCGACATCGGCGAGGCCTCCGCCCAGGCCCGGCGCTGGCACCTGGCCCACGCCCTCGGCCCCATCCTGGTGGCGTCGTTCGCCAACTCCCCGCTCTCCCGGAGCACGCCCACCGGGCGTCGCTCGGAGCGAGCGGCGATCTGTGCGGCCCTCGATCCCTCCCGCTCGGGGCCGGCGGAGACGGGCACCGCCGACCCCGCCGGCGCCTGGCTGCAGTACGCGCTGGAGGCGCAGGTGATGCTGATCCGCACCTGCGCCGAGCGCTTCCACCCGATGGCGACGCCCTTACCGTTCGGCCGGTGGATGGAGGAGGGCCACGAGCTCGGCTTCCCGGTGCTCGACGACTTCGAGTACCACCTCGGGACCCTCTTCCCGCCGGTCCGGCCCCGGGGGTGGCTGGAGCTGCGCATGGTCGACTCGCTGCCCGACCCGTGGTGGCAGGCGGCCGCCGCCGTGGTCGCCGCCCTGTTCGACGATCCCGAGGCCGCCGACGAGGCGGCACGGGCCAGCGCCGCCACCGCCGGCCTGTGGGCCGACGCCGCTCGCCACGGCCTGTCCCATCCCGGCCTGGCCCTCGCCGCCGCCACCTGCTTCCGGGCCGCGCTCGACGCCCTGCCCCGGCTGGGCGCCGACGAGGCCACGATCTCGGCGGTAGGTGCGTTCTTCGAGCGGTTCGTGGCCCGTGGCCGCTGCCCGGCCGACGACCTGCTCGACGCCTGGCGGCGCCACGGCCGCCTGCTGCCCGATCCTCTCCCCCTGGAGTCGTCATGGACCTGAAAGCCCGTCTCGCCGATGAGCTCGACGCCGCCCGCCGGCGGTCGATCGCCCTGCTCGAACCCGTTCCCGAGCCGGAGCTCGTCCGCCAGCACTCCCCGCTGATGTCCCCGCTGGCCTGGGACCTGGCCCACGTCGGCAACTACGAGGACCTGTGGCTGGTGCGAGCCGTGGGGGGCGACGCGGTCGGCGCCACGTACGACCACCTCTACGACGCCTTCCGCAACCCCCGGGCCGACCGGCCGTCGCTCCCCCTGCTGGGGCCGGCCGAGGCCCGGGCCTACCTCGCCAGCGTGCGGGGCCGGGCCCTCGACCACCTGGAGCGGGCCGAGCTCGACCCCGAGTCCCCCCTGCTCGACCGGGGCTTCGTCTACGGCATGGTCGTCCAGCACGAGCACCAGCACGACGAGACCATGCTGGCCACGCTCCAGCTCATGGAGGGCCGGGGGTACCGCCCGGTGCCGGCGCCAATGCCGCCGGGCCCGCCCCGGGCGGGGTCAGGGCCGGCGCTGAGCGAGGAGGTGGTGGTCGACGGGGGCCCGTTCACCATGGGCACCGACGACGAGGCCTGGGCCTACGACAACGAGCGCCCCGCCCACGTGGTCGACCTGGCGCCGTTCCGCATCGACGCCCACCCCACGACCAACGCCGCCTTCACCGAGTTCGTGGAGGCCGGCGGCTACCACGAGCGGCGGTGGTGGAGCGACGCGGGCTGGGCGTGGCGCACCGAGGCCGGCCTCGAGCACCCCCAGTTCTGGACGGCACAGGGGGCGGGATCGTGGTCGCGAGTGCGCTTCGGCTGGCACGAGGACCTGCCGGCGGACGAGCCCGTCCAGCACGTCTGTTGGTACGAGGCCGACGCCTACGCCCGCTGGCGGGGCAAGCGCCTGCCCACTGAGGCGGAGTGGGAGAAGGCGGCATCGTGGGACCCGGCCACAGGCACCAAGCGCCGGTACCCCTGGGGCGACGGCCCGCCGTCGGACGGGCAGGCCAACCTGGGCCAGGTGCGCTTTGGGCCGGCGCCGGTGGGCAGCTTCCCCGCCGGCGCCAGCCCGTGGGGTTGCCAGCAGATGGTCGGCGACGTGTGGGAGTGGACGGCCTCGGACTTCCGGCCCCACCCCGGCTTCCGGGCCTTCCCCTACCGGGAGTACTCCGAGGTGTTCTGGGGCCCCGCCCACAAGGTGCTGCGGGGCGGGTCGTGGGCCACCTCCCCCAGCGCCGTGCGCACCACCTTCCGCAACTGGGACCTGCCGGTGCGGCGCCAGATCTTCGCCGGCGTGCGCTGCGCACGGGATCTGTAGCCATGTGCCGCCTTCTCGCCTACCTGGGCCCGCCGGCGACGCTCGAGGAGCTGCTGTTCGCTCCCGAGCACTCGTTGGTGCGCCAGTCCTACGCCCCCCGCCACCAGCGTCACGGCACCGTCAACGCCGACGGCTTCGGCGTGGGGTGGTACGACCGTGACCGCCGCCCGGAGCCGGCCCGGTACCGCAGCGACCGGCCCATCTGGTCCGACCGGTCGCTGGCCAGCATGGCCGGGCTCGTCCGCTCGACGGCCGTGATGGCGGCGGTGCGCAGCGCCACCCCGCCGGCGCCGGTCGAGGAGAGCGGGTCGCCCCCGTTCACGTGGGGCCCGTGGCTGTTCGCCCACAACGGGGCGGTGGAGGGCTTCGCCGGCGCCGTGGGCGCCGCCCTGCGGGGCCTGGTGTCCGATCGGCGGGTGGCCCAGGTCGAGGGCTCGGCCGACAGCGCCGTGGTGTTCGCCCTCGTCCTCGATGCCCTCGACCGGGGCGCCGAGCCCGCCGGGGCGCTGGCGTCGGCGCTGGCCGCGGTCGAGGAGGTGGCCCCGGCCCGGCTCAACCTGATGCTCACCGACGGCACGAGCGTCGCCGCCACCACGTGTGGCGACTCGCTGTTCGTGCTCGACGAGACCGGCGCCGCCATGGCCGTGGGCGGCGAGGACGGCGGGGGGCGCGTGGTGGTGGCCTCCGAGCCGTGGGACGACGGCCGGCGCTGGCGGGAGGTGGCCGACCGCGCCGTGGTGGTCGCCACCCCGGCGGCGGTGACGGTGGCGCCGCTGCCGGTGCGGGTCCCGGAGCGACGAGGATGAGCGCCGGCGCCGGCGTCTCGGTCGACGTCCACCTCCACGCCGCCGACCTGGCCGCGGCCCTGTGCCACGACGCCCGCCGGGGCCTGACCGCAGAGCCGAAGTGGCTGCCGCCGAAGTGGTTCTACGACGACCGGGGGTCGGAGCTGTTCGACGCCATCACCCGCCTGCCCGAGTACTACCCGACCCGCCGCGAGCGCGAGATCCTCACCGCCCGTGCCACCGACATCGCCGCCGCCTGCCCCGCCGACACCCTGGTGGAGCTGGGCTCGGGTACCTCGGACAAGACGCGACTCCTCCTCGACGCCCTCGCCGCCGGCGGCTCGCTCGAGCGGATCGTCCCCTTCGACGTCAGCGAGGCCACCCTGCGGGCCGCTGCCGGCCAGCTGGCCCGGCACTACCCCGGCGCCGAGGTGCACGCCGTGGTCGGCGACTTCGAGCGCCACCTGCACCTGCTGCCTGCCGGCGGGCGGCGGCTGGTGGCCTTCCTGGGAGGCACCATCGGCAACCTCGAGCCCGGTCCCCGAGCCGAGTTCCTGCGTTGCCTGGCGTCGAGCCTGGCACCGGGAGACGGCCTGCTCCTCGGGACCGACCTGGTCAAGAGCCCCGAGCGCCTGGTCGCCGCCTACGACGACGCCGCCGGCGTCACCGCCGCGTTCAACACCAACGTGCTGCGAGTGCTCAACTCCCGTCTCGGCGCCGACTTCCATCCCGGTCGCTTCCGCCACGTGGCCGTCTGGGACGCCGAGGCGGAGCGGATCGAGATGCGCCTGCGCTCGCTGGAGGCCCAGCACGTGACGCTGCCGGCCATCGGGCTCCAGGTGGACTTCGCCGCCGGCGAGGACCTGCGCACCGAGACCAGCGCCAAGTTCCGGCGCTCGGGCGTGGAGGCCGAGCTGGCCTCGGCCGGATTGGAGCTGGCCCGCTGGTGGACCGACGAGGCCGGCGACTTCGCCGTCTCGCTGTCGTTCCCGGTCGCCGCTGCGCAAGCCGGGCCCGCCCGGCCACACTGAGGAGGTGGACACCGCCGAGGCGCGGGCCGTCCTCGCCGTGGGCCGGGCGGCGGGGACCGACGAGATCAGGAGCGCGTTCCGCCGCCAGCTCCGCCGGACCCACCCGGACGTGGCGACCGACGTGGCCGACGCCGGCCGGCGGACCGCCCGGCTGGTCCAGGCCTACGCCACCCTGCGACGCTCGCCCGCCGCTGGGAGCGGGCCGGGCACCGCTGCCCCGCCACCACCGGCCGGACGTCTCCCGACCGTCAGCGTCGTCGGCGACTCCCTGCGCTGGGCCGTTCCTCCCCGGGAGGCCTTCCGGCTCCTGGTGGAGGTCGTCGACTCGATGGGCGACATCACCTACCTCGACGTCGATGCCGGCCTGCTCGACGTGGTCGTGGTGCTCGACGACGGGACCGCCTGCTCGCTGATGGCCACGGTCGCCGCCCGGTCCGGCGACACGGGGCCACCGGTCACCGAGGTGCTCTTCGCCCTCGAGCCGCTGGGGGCGCAGGCCCGCCCGCCGGCCCGACCGGTGGTGGTCGCGGTCGCCGCCCGCCTGGCTCGCGTCGGGCCGCCGACCCAGTCGAACGACGCCAGCCCGCAGCCCGGACGGCCCACGTCGTCGTAGGAGCGCGCGTCGGTCGTGGGGGCCACGACCGTGGCCGCCTCGGCTCGGATCGAGCGGAGCGTAGGCGGGTTGGCACCGGTTGCGGTCAGCCGGGCGCTACCGTCGCTTGCGTGAGCCGCCGGGGTGAGGAGTACGACCTCCGGTTCAACGAGATGGCCGCCGCCGGCCACAACGTCCACGGCGAGGCCGACTTCGTGGAATCGCTGGGGCCGAGGTCGGTGCTCGACGCCGGCTGCGGTACCGGCCGGGTGGCCGGTGAGCTGGTCCGGCGCGGCATCGCGGTGGTGGGCGTGGACGCCGACGCCGAGATGCTGGCCACGGCCCGGGCCAAGGCGCCCGGACTCGACTGGCGCCTGGGCGACCTGACCACGATCGAGCTGCCCGCCTCGCACTTCGATGTCGTCGTGCTCGCCGGCAACGTGATGATCTTCGTCGAGCCCGGGACCGAGCAGGCCGTGATCGCCAACCTGGCACCGACCCTCGTCCCCGGAGGCGCGCTGGTCGCCGGCTTCCAGCTCCGCGAGGAGCGGGTGTCCCTCGAGGACTACGACCGCTTCTGTGAAGCCGCCGGTCTGGACCTCGCCGAGCGTTGGTCCACCTGGGACCGCAAGCCGTGGAGCGTCGACGCCGACTACGCCGTCTCCGTCCATCGCCGCCGGCGTTGACCGGCGAGCGCCCCCACGCAGCGTGAGGACGGCCTAAGCTCCGGCCATGGTCAGCTCCTTCACCACGAGGCAGGTGGAGCGGATCTCGTCCACCCTGGCCGTCCTGGGCGAGCCCCACCGGCTCCAGATGCTGCGATGGCTCCGCCGGGGGCCACGCACGGCGGGGTTCCTGGCCGAGGCACTCGGTGTCTCCCCCTCGCTGGCCTCGCACCACCTGTCGGTGCTGGTCGACGCGGGTCTGGTCACCCGCCGCCAGGTCGGGACCTTCGTCTGCTACGCCTCCGACCGGTCCCGGGTGAAGGCGGTGCACCGGGAGCTGGGGCGGCTGGCCGGCGCCCTGCTCCCCGACGACCAGTCCACCGAGGCCTCCGCTCCCTGCTGAGCGAGGCGGGCGGCGGCGTCGCCGTCCTGCTCGGTGACCGTCAGGTCGTCGACGACAGCAGGTTCAGGGCCATGACCAGGACGATCCCCCACGCCGCGAACCACGCCAGGGCAGCGAGGATGAGCACGATGAGGCAGCCCTGGGGCAGTTCCCGCAGGTGGGGCGCCTGTGGGAACACCCCGCCCCCGCCGCCGAGGCTGGGCCGCTCGTCACGGTCCTGACCGGGGAGGATGCCCGAGGCCATGAGCCCGGCGTACACCCCGATGCCCAGCAGCAAGCACAGCGCGACGATCAGGAAGGTCATCTTCTCCGCAACTCCTCGGGCCGGGGCGCACCCGGCCCCGGCGGGAGCCTACCGGCGCCGGGGAGAGTGGCCCGGCCGCCTCTAGGCTGTTTCCGGTGCCCCCGCCAGCGACCCGCCCCCGACGACGATGAACACCACCCACCGGGCACTGGCCACGGCCACTGCGGTCGTGCTCGTGCTCGCCGCCCTGATGCCCGTGGGGGTCTCCGCCGTCCTCGCCCAGTCGTTGCTGTCGCCGCCAAGGCTCGACGAGCTCCCCGACGCCCGGGCGCCGGAAGGCAGCCAGCTCAGCCGGGTCTACGACGTCCACGGCGAGGAGATCGCCGTGTTCCGCGAGTTCGACCAGCGGGTGCCTCTCGAACCGGGCGACATCCCTGAGATCCTCAAGCAGGCGGTGGTGTCGGTCGAGGACCGGTCCTTCTACTCGAACCGCGGCATCGACCTGTCGGCCATGGTCCGGGCCCTCATCGCCGACGTCAGGGGCGGTGAGGTCGTCCAGGGTGGCTCGACCATCACCCAGCAGTACGTCAAGAACGCCTACGTCGGCCGGGAGCGGACGGTCAAGCGCAAGATCCAGGAAGCGGTGCTCGCCCAGCAGCTCAACCGCATGGTCGACAAGGACGAGATCCTCTTCAGGTACCTCAACGGGATCTACCTCGGCCAGGGCGCCATCGGCGTGGGAGCGGCCTCGCGGTCGTACTTCCGCAAGCCGGTGAACGAGCTCGATGCCTCTGAGGCGGCGTTGCTGGCCGGCCTCATCCCGGCGCCGAGCCGCTACGAGCCCCGGGGCAATCCGAGCGTGGCCGAGAGCCGGCGGGTGCTCGTGCTCGACGCCATGCTCGGGCAGGGCTACCTCACCGACGAGGAGCACGAGGAGGCGGTCGAGCGCCAGATCTGGCTGGCCGAGCGGGGGGAGCCGCCGCGCCCGTCGACCGTCGTCTACCCGCTCGAGGACGCGGGCACCACGGAGTACCCCTACTTCGTCGACTACGTGCGCCGCTACCTCGAGGACAAGTACGGCGAGCGCGTCTACGCCGGCGGCCTCGAGGTCCACACCACGCTCGACCCCGCCGTCCAGGGCATGGCCGAAGCCGCGGTGGCGGAGGCCCTGGGGGGCACCCAGCCCCCCATCGAGATGGCGCTGGCGTCGGTCGATCCCAGGAGCGGGTTCGTGGTGGCGCTGGTGGGCGGCCGGGACTTCCAGGCTCCAGGAGGTCAGGTCAACCTGGCGCTGGGCGCCTGCCCCCCGCCCCCGCCAGGGCTCGAGCCCGTCATCGACGTGCCGGCGGCGTGCTGGGACCCCGACGCCGTCTACGCCGAGGGTGGCGGCACCGGCCGCCAGCCGGGGTCGTCCTGGAAGCCCTTCGTGCTCGCCACCGCCCTCGACCAGGGCATGCCCGACAGCACCGTGTACTCCGCTCCCAGCGAGTACCGGGTCCCCGGCTGCACCGGCGACAACGGCTGCACGGTGCAGAACTACGAAGGGTCGGCCGGCGGGCAGGCGAACCTGCGCAAGGCCACCGCGCAGTCCTACAACACCGTGTACGCCCAGCTCATCAGAGACGTGGGCATCCCCGACGTCGGCGAGATGGCCAAGCGCCTCGGCATCACCTCGGCGTGGGTGGCCAACCCGGAGGTGCACGGCATCAGCTACGCCCTCGGCGTGCAGGAGGTCGCCCCCCTGGAGATGGCGTCCGCCTACGGAGTGTTCGGCAATGCCGGCCAGCGGCAGCCGCCGACGCCCGTGACCTTCGTCGAGGGGCCGGACGGCGAGATCGTCGAGGACAACCGCGACCGGGCTCCTGAGCGGGTGCTCGACGAGCGGGTGGCGGCCAACGTCACCGACATCCTCAAGGGCGTCATCTCCGGCGGCACCGGCACCGCCGCCGACATCGGTCGCCCGGCGGCGGGCAAGACCGGCACCGCCCAGGAGTGGCGTGACGCCTGGTTCGTGGGCTACACGCCCACGCTGTCGACCGCGGTGTGGATCGGCAACAAGGAGAAGCCCACCTCGCTGTTCAACATCAAGGGCGTCGACCGGGTCACCGGCGGATCGATCCCCGCCAAGACGTGGAACTCGTTCATGACCGCAGCCCTCGAGAACGTCCCCCCCGACGACTTCCCCCAGCCCCCGCCGGCGCCGGCCCCGCCCACCGTGCCCACGGTGGCGCCGCCACCGACGGTGGCGACCACCGCACCGCCCCCGACGGCACCTCCCACGACGACGACCCTGCCCACGTTCACACCGCCGCCTCGGCCGTCGACCACGACCACGCAGGTCGTTCCCCGCAACGCCCCCGGCCAGCGGCGCCCGACGCCGCAGCGACCGGTGTTCACCACCACGACCCAGCCTCCGGCCACGACCACCACCACGTCGGGCAACACGGCGACGACCCCGGTCTCAACCGCCAACGGCTAGCCGCCGGCGGTGGTCCGGTCGGTGCCGGGCGAGCGTCACCCGGTGGCGGCGCCGGCGACCGCCGCTCGGGCGGCAGCCTCGTCGGCGGCCCACAACTGCCAGCGGGCGCCGATGAGCCCGAGGCGTTGCATGGTGATGGCCTCGACCGGCGCGTCGAGATCGGCGTCGACGACCACCATCCCCTGAGCTGCCAGCGCCTCGGCCAGCTGGGCGGCGACGGCCTCGCCCGGGCTCTCGTCGACCCGAACCAGGCACGCCTCCCGTCCCAGCCACAGGGCGGCCGGCCACCAACCGTCGACAACCAGGGCGTCATCCTCGACCTGCAGGGACGGATGGCCGGGGGCGGGGACCCGGGCAACGAAGGCGGAGACGACCTCGTCGGTGACCATGGTCACACGAGGGCGGCCGACCGGCGGACCTCGGAGGTGAAGGCGTCGAACAGCGACTGCTGGACGGGGTCGTCGCCGGCGGTCACCTCGGGGTGCCACTGGACCGCCACCATCCACGCGTCGCCGCCGGCTGGTTCCACCGCCTCCACCAGGCCGTCGTCGCTCCAGCCCACCGCCACCAGGCCCTTGCCCACCCGGTCGATCCCCTGGTGGTGGATCGATGTGCACCGCGCCACGCGGTGCCCGCCGACCACGGCGGCCAGCCGGCTGCCCTCGGCCACCTGCACCCCGTGGGTGACCAGCACGCCCCCGGTGGGGTCGCCGTGGGCGCCCCGGCCCAGGGGTTCGGGCAGGTGCTGGTACAGGGTCCCTCCGTGGACCACGTTGACGACCTGGGCGCCCCGGCAGATGGCCAGGACGGGCATGCCCTGCTCGAGGGCGGCGGTGACCAGGCCCAACTCGAGCTCGTCGCGGTCGGCGTCGATGCCGTACACACGCTCGTCGGCGGGCTCGCCGTAGCGCGAGGGGTCGAGGTCGCCACCGCCGGCCAGGAGCAACCCGGCGAACGGGGCCAGAACGTCCTGCGGCGGGTCCGGGTCGGGGCCGGGGAGGATCACCGGGCGGGCGCCGGCCCGGCGCAGGGCAGCCACGTAGCCGTCGCCGGAGGCGAAGGCGCCGGAGCCCCAGCCCTGGACCTGGCCGGGCTGGAGGTGAGCGGCGGGGATGGCGACGAGCGGCAGGTCGGAGGAGCCCATGTCAGCGATCCTGGCGCACCGGGCAGTCGGTGCGCAGCTCGCGGACCAGGGCGTCGACCACGTCGACGAGGCTGCCGCCGGCGGCCACCACTGCCCGCTGGCGGACGTAGCTCGGCCCTTCGTCGACCACCTCGAGGGTGCGCAACAGCTCCTTCTCACAACCCAGGCGCCGCCCCACCGGGGCCAGCTCCTCGACGAGGTCGGCCACGGCGGTGCGGATGGGGCGCAACGCCCCGAGCTCGTCCACGATGATCTCGGCCTCCATCCCGTAACGCGCCGCTTTCCACTTGTTCTCCCGCAGGACCCACGCCTTGGGGACCGGCAGGGCCAGACCACGGTCGTACCGGTCGTCCATCCAGTCGACCAGGCACTGGCTCAACGCCGCCACGCTCGCCACCTCGGTCAACCGGGGCAGGCCATCGCAGATGCGCAGCTCCACCGTACCGAAGTCGGGATGAGGTCGGATGTCCCACCAGACCTCTCGGATGGAGGCGATGGCCTTGGAGCGCAGCAGGGTCCCCATGAACTCCTCGAACTCGGTCCAGTCGGCGAGACGATGGGGCAGGCCGGCGGTGGGGAGCGACTCGAACACCTTGGAGCGGCTGGAGGCGAGGCCCGTGTCCTTGCCCAGCCAGTAGGGACTGGAGGCCGACAGGGCCAGCAGATGGGGGATGTAGGTGGTGAGGGCGTTGGCGATGGCGATGGCCTTCTCCGCCGAGCGGACGCCCACGTGGACGTGGATGCCGAAGATCTGGAGCCGGCGGGCCAGCCACTGCATCTCGGCCACGAGCTTGTGGTACCGAGGATCAGGGCTGATCTCCTGGGCGGCCCAGTGGCTGAACGGGTGGCTCCCCGAGCACAGCACGGCCAGCCCGTGCTCCTCGGCATGGGTGGTCAGCTCGGTCAAGGTCGCCTGGAGATCGGCGCGGGCCTCGGCCACGTCGCCGCAGATCCCGGTGATGATCTCCACCGTCGACTCGAACAACTCGTGCTTGGCCTTGGGGTGGGCACCGTCGGGGTGGCCCCGGCCCATGAGCGCCAGGAGCTGCGACCCCGCGCTCTTGAGCTCCCGGGTCCGGGCGTCGACGATCTGGAGCTCCATCTCGATGCCCAGGCTGGAGCGTTGCGAGGCATTGAACTCGATGCCGATGTCCGCCTCCCGGTCTGCTCGGAGGCGACCGAGGGTAACGCCAACCGATGCAGCAGACGATGCGGACGGTGCTGGAGGGCGCAGTAGCGGGTGCGGTGGCCACCGGGGCCATGAGCGTTCCCATGCTGTTCGCCCAGCGTCAGGGCTCCATGGGCACCCAGCCGCCCGAGCGGGTGGTGGAGGAGGCGCAGGAGGAGACCGGGACCACCCTCTCCGAGCCCGAGCAGAATCTCGCCGCATCCCTCGTCCACCTGGGCTTCGGGATGGGGAGCGGCGCCGCCTTCGCCCTCCTCCACCGGGCGCTGCGCCTCCCCGTGCCCACCGTGGTCCAGGGGACGGGGTTCGCCATGGGGGTGTGGGCGTTGAGCTACCGGGGATGGATCCCCCGCCTGGGGGTCCTGCCTCCGCCCGAGGGAGACCGGTCCGACCGCCAACGCACCATGGTTGCGGTGCACGTCGTGTTCGGCGCCGTGCTGGGCGCCGTGGAGCACCGCCTCGCCGACCGTTCTTAGCTTCCGGCCGCCGGGCCACCGAGGTGGCGGTCGAACCAGGAACAGGCCAGGGAGGCCACCTGCTCGAGGGTGCCCGCCTCCTCGAACAGGTGGCCGGCGCCGGGCACCACCTCCAAGCGCCGGTCCTCGCCGGCCTGCTCGAGTTGGGTCAGCCGGTCGAGGGCCCACCGGTTGAGCTCCAGCACCTCGGCGTCGAGCGCGCCCACGATCAACAGGGTGGGTGCCCGCACCGAGGCCAGCGCCGGTCCGGCGAGGTCGGGACGGCCGCCCCGCGACACCACCGCCGCCACCGTCGCCGGGCGGTGGGCGGCAGCGACCAGCGCAGCGCCGGCACCGGTGCTCGCCCCGAACAGACCGAGGGGGAGCGCAGCCGTGCGTTCGTCGGCCGCCAGCCAGTCGGCCAGGGCGGCCAGGCGGTCGGCGAGCAGCCCGATGTCGAAGCGCAGATGGCGGGTGCGCAGGTCGAGCTGTTCCTCGTCGGCGGTGAGCAGATCGGCCAGCAGTGTGGCCATGCCGGCTTCCTGGAGGACGGCCGCCACCTTCCGGTTGCGGGGGCTGTGCCGGCTGCTGCCGCTGCCGTGGGCGAACAGCACCACTCCCCTGGCCTGGCGGGGTACCACCAGACCGGCCTCCAAGGCGACCCCGGCGGCCGCCCCGGCGAGGGGGATGGTCAGCTCGAGGTCGCAGTGGGCCTCCTGGCCCACGTGGCCGTGGCCCGCCGTCGACTCGCCGCCGGCCGCCTGACCAGTTGCCCACGAGGCCTCGAGGAGGCGGCGGACCTCGTCGTCGCTGGTCTGGGAGAAGTCCAGGTAGGACAGGCCCACGGCGCGAAACGGGCTGGGGGTGGCGGCGGCCACGATCTCGTCGACCTCCCCGGCCAGGTGGTCGCACGTGGGCCTCGCCGCCGCCGGTACGGCGACGACGATGCGGCTCGGTCGGTGGCGGCGCAGGGCGGCCACCGCGGCGCGCATGGTGGCGCCGGTGGCCAACCCGTCGTCGACCAGGATGGCCACCTTGCCGGCCACATCGGGCGGGGGCCGCCCGTGGCGGTAGCGCTGCTCCCGGCGGTCCAGCTCCACTTGTTCGCGGCGGGCCACGGCGTCGATGGTCTCCTCGTCGATCCCCAGGCCGGCCAGTGCGGCGTCGTTGATCACCCGCACGCCGCCGCTGGCGATGGCGCCCATGGCCAGCTCCTCGTGGCCGGGGACGCCCAGCTTGCGGACGACGAACACGTCGAGGGGCGCCTGAAGGGCCAGCGCCACCTCATGGCCCACGGGGACGCCCCCACGGGGTAGGGCCAGCACGATCAGGTCCGCGCGGCCCGCGTAGTGCCGGAGCCGCTCCGCCAGCACCTGGCCGGCGTGGGCCCGGTCGCGGTAAGGGAACTCCTCGGGTTGGTCTTCCGAGTGGCCCACGCGCGCGACGTACCCGGCGTGGCGACGGGGTGACACCCCGCCGGCCCCGCTCAGCCGGCCAAACGGGCCTTCAGCTCGTCCTTGTACTCGGGGAAGTACCGGGGGATGTCGTCGAGTGAGAAGGCAGGGAGGATGCTCGACGCCGGCTCACGCTCGAGGAGGAACTCCATCGACTCTCGTACGACGACCTCGGGGTCGACGCCGGCGACGCCGAGATCGTCGAGCAGCGTCTCCGGAACGCGTACCTCGTGGTTGGTCGTGTCGGGCCCCTCACTGAGCTCGACGCCGAAGCGCCCGGGGTCCATGGCGGTGATGTTGATCTGGCTCACTCCTGGCCTGTGCCCGGGGCATCGCCCCGGTCAAACGCCGGACGTGGCGCTGGCACGACCCGGTCACGCAGTTGACGGATGGCTGCCACGCAGCGATCGGAAGCGGTCAGCGGGAGCTCGTGCTCGGACTGGGGCCACACCGAGAGGCGCACGTGGGGATGGCGCTCGGCCAGCTCAGCCAGGAAGGCGTGGTCGAGGAGGGTGTCGCCGGCACCGGCCACCAAGTGGACCGGCACCGCCAGCTGGCCCACCTCGGCCGCCGCGCCGGCCGAGACCACCACCTGGGCCAGCGTCTGGGAGTACGACCGGTAGGTGTGCTGGAAGCGGTCCTCGGCCAGAGGCTCCGGCAGGTCCGGGCGGGCCCACCGCCCGATCCGGGCGGCACCCTCGGGATGGGCGCACATCCAGGCGCACACCGCCTCGGACACCGCCGGGCTGAGCACGAACAGCCCGACCAGGGCGTTGGCCCGGGCGAGGTGGCGGCGGGCCGAGGCCTCGTCCCGGTACAGGGGGGGCGAGAAGGCGACGATGCCGGCCACCAGGTCAGGGTGGCGCCGAGCCAGGTGCACGGCGACGAGGCACCCGAGCGAGTGCGCGCCCACCACCAGCGGCTGTGCGCCGGCGCCGGCCTGGCGGATCGTGCGAGCCACCAGATCGGCGTGGTCGTCGGGGCTGAAGCCGGTGTCTGTCGCAACGGAGCGCCCGAAGCCGGCGAGGTCGGGCACGACGAGAGCCCCGTGGTCGGCCAGACCGTCGTAGGCGGCACCCCAGTAGCGGCCCGAGGCGAACATGCCATGGAGCAGCATCGTCGTCGGCGTGCCCTGGCCTACGGAGCGGACGGCCAAGGCGGGCCGCTGCGAGCTCCCGGCGGGCGGAGACCATCTGACGCGCCCCGACAACCGGGACCTCCGCCGCACCGAGGCGGCGACGATGGCGGCGCCGGTCAACACGACGGCGGCGGTGGTGATCACTGCAGTACCTTTGCCCACACTCGACCGCGCCGCTCACCCGCCGGCGTCCAGCCCCCCCCCGGAGGTCTCCATGCGTCGCCTCAGCCCGATCCTGGTCGTCGCCGCCCTCGCCGTCCTGCCGACCGCTTGCGGTGGAGGAGACGAGGGGCATGGCGGTGAGCACGGGGAGCAATCCGGCGCTGCCGCGTTCAACGACGCCGACATCGCCTTCGCCCAGGGGATGATCCCGCACCACGCCCAGGCCGTGGAGATGGCCGATCTGGCCGACGACCGTGCCTCCGCCCCCCAGGTCCGCGAGCTCGCCGAGCGCATCCGAGCCGCCCAGCAGCCGGAGATCGACCTCATGGGGAGCTGGCTCGAGGAGTGGGGCCGCCCCATGGACGAGGGCATGGACCACGGCGACATGGACATGGGCGACATGGACATGGGCGAGATGGGGATGATGAGCGACCAAGCCATGGAGCGGCTCGAGTCGGCGTCGGGCGAGGAGTTCGACCGCCTGTTCCTGAGCGGGATGCGCGAGCACCACCTCGGGGCGGTGGCCATGGCCGAGGAGGAGCTGAGCAAGGGGGAGTCCCCCGAGGCCAAGCAGCTGGCCCAGGAGATCATCGACACCCAGCGCGCCGAGATCGAGGAGATCGACGCCCTCCTCGACGCCTGAGCAACCCTCCGGGGACGATCAGGGTCCAGGCGCCTCCCCGGCGCCGTCCCG
The DNA here is from genome assembly GCA_019348335.1 of Actinomycetota bacterium. Lineage (GTDB taxonomy): Bacteria > Actinomycetota > Acidimicrobiia > Acidimicrobiales > CADCSY01 > JAHWJR01. The sequence goes on along the minus strand of JAHWJR010000008.1, from coordinate 183 downwards.
TCGCTCACCGACGTGGAGGACCGCGGCCAGGTAGGCGGCGAGGCAGGCCAGGAAGACCACGTACCAGGTCAGGTTGCGCCCGGGCACGAAATGGCTGCTGATGTGCCCGAGGAACACGTCCATCCACCGCTCGTGGGCGACGCCGGCGTTGAAGACCACGTCCGGGAGCATGGCGAACAGGTG
>JAHWJR010000078.1:1935-8082 GCA_019348335.1 Actinomycetota bacterium | reverse complement strand
TGGGCCTGCTGGTGATGGCCATGCGCGCCGGCGTCGGGTGACGCACCCCGACTCGGCGCACACCGGCCGGCGGGCCGCCGCCGTGGCCGGGCACGAGGGCGACGAGGCCGTCGCCCGCCGGCTGTGGGGCGACGCCGATCCGTCCACCCGGGCCACGGCCCTTGCCGCCCTGGCTCGGATGGGCTCGCTCGACGCCCCCACCCTGGCGGATGCCGTCGCCGACCCCTCGCCGACCGTGCGCCGGCGGGCGGCCACGCTCGCCGTGGACCGGCCCGAGATCTCGCTGCTGGCGCTGCTGGAGGACCCCGACCCCGGGGTGATCGAGCAGGCGGCGTGGGCGTGCGGCGAGCGCAGCCCGGCCGAGGCCGGAGTGGTGGAGGCCCTGGCGACGCTGGCCACCGGTCATGACGACCCCTTGTGCCGGGAAGCGGCGGTGGCGGCCCTCGGCGCCGTCGGGGACGAGGCCGGTCTGGCGGCGGTGCTGGCGGCCACCACCGACCGGGCCACCGTGCGGCGCCGGGCGGTGATCGCCCTGGCGGCCTTCGAGGGCCCCCACGTCGACGCCGCCCTGGAGCGGGCCACCGACGACCGTGACTGGCAGGTGCGCCAGGCCGCCGAGGACCAGCTCAGCGAACCCGACGCCGGCCCCGATCCCCCCGCCTGCGCCGGCGCCCGCCCCGACGCCTGAACCCCACGCCCCGAGGGAGCGACGTCACATGAACATGGTCTTCAGGTCGTCGTAGGCCTCGATGCACCGGCCGGCGCCCAGCACCACGCACTCGAGCGGGGCATCGACCAACCGGACGGGCACGTTGGTCTCCTCGGCGAGGCGCTGGTTGAGCCCTCGGAGCATCCCCCCGCCACCCACCAGGTGGATGCCGTGGTGGATCAGGTCCTGGGCCAGCTCGGGCGGGGCCTGGCCCAGGCACGACACCACCGAGTCGCACAGCGAGCTCATCTGGTCTTCGATGGCCGCCCGCACCTCGCCGGGCGAGAGGATCACCGTCTTGGGCAGCCCGCTCATGAGGTCGCGGCCCCGGACCTCGGCCTTCACCTCGTCGGGGCTCGGCCACGCCGAGCCGATGGCCACCTTGATGTCCTCGGCGGTGCGCTCGCCCACGGCGATGCCGTACTCCCGCTTGATGTAGGCCTGGATGGAGTGGTCGATGTCGAACGAGCCGAGCCGGATGGCTCGCAGGGCCACGATCCCCCCGAGGGAGATCACCGCCGTCTCCGAGGTCCCGCCGCCCACGTCGACCACCATGTTGCCGAACGGTTCGTTGATGGGCAGGCCGGCACCGATGGCGGCGGCCATGGGCTGGCCGATGAGCTGGGCGTCGGCCGCTCCCGCCCGCCGGGCGGCCTCGGTGACGGCCCGGCGCTCGACCTCGGTGATGGCCGAGGGCACGCAGATGACCACCCGGGGGCGGTTGAGGCGGCTGACCCCCGCCCGGTTCAACAGCAGGCGGATCATGCGCTGGGTCACCTCGAAGTCGGTGATGGCGCCCTTGCGCAGTGGCCGCACGGCCTGGATGTAGCCAGGGGTGCGACCGATCATCTGCCACGCCTCGTGCCCCATGGCCAGCACCTCGCCGGTCTTGGTGTTGAGGGCGATGACCGAGGGCTCGTTCAGAACGATGCCCCGGCCCCGGGCGTAGACGAGGGTGTTGGCCGTGCCCAGGTCGATGGCGAGATCGCGGGCCACCGGGCCCTACGCCCGTCGCTCGGGAGGAGGACGCTCGGTGCCGGGACGGTGCGGGGGCGCCAGCGCGTGCATCTCGCGGCTGAAGTCGTCGACGCTGCGCTCGACCGAGGTGGGCTCACGGTGGCGCAACCACAGCGCCACGGAGCCGACCACGCTCAGCAGCAGGGCGACGACGAGGAAGATGAGCCCGCTCATGACACCGCCTCCTCGCTGCCGACGACGCCCACGTCGGCGCCGCCGGTCCAGTCCTGGCCGCCCGCCCAGGTCTCGCGCTTCCAGATGGGGACGCTGACCTTGACGGTGTCGATGCAGAAGCGGGCGGCGGCGAAGGCCTCGGCCCGGTGGGGAGCGCTGACGGCCACGGCCACCGAGGCCTCCCCCACCTCGAGCAGGCCCGTGCGATGGAGCAGGGCGATCCGACCGAGGTCGGGCCACCGCCGCCGGGCCTCGTCGGCGATGCCCGCCAGCCGAGGCTCGACCTGCCCGGTGTAGGCCTCGTACTCGAGGGTCGAGACCCCCGGACGCCCCTCGGCGTGGTCGCGCACCGTTCCGGTGAAGACCACGAGGGCGCCGCAGCGCGGGAGTACCGCCCAGTCGGCCACCGTCGCCAGCGGCAGCGGTTGCGGCGACAGGGCGACCCACGTGTCGTCGCCGAGAGGACGCATCGGGTCCATGGTATTGCCCCGGGTCAAGGGTTGTTCCTGCTCACGCAGGTCATGGCCCGCCCCGCGGCCGTCCCGGGGCCCGGCGGACGTAGTCTCGCCGCCCATGGAGCGGGACGACGCCGACGGCGACCGCAACGGCGACGGCAGCGGCGAGACCGACGAGCTCGCCGGCTTCCGGGCGCCGCCGCCGCCCGACGACCGCTTGTGGCGCCACCCCTCGGAGATCGAGCGCACCGGCCCCGCGCCGTTGCACCCCAGGACCGCCGAGCGCCCGAGCACCAACCCGTGGCCGGTCGCCCTGGTGTCGGGACTGGTGGGCGCGGCGCTCACCCTCGGGGTGGTGGCGTCCACGGGAGCCCTCCACGACCGAGGGACGAGCGCCGGCGTGGTGGTGCCCAGGTCGGTACCGCCGGCGGCGGCGGCAGGAGCTGACGCCGGCGACGGCGTGGTGACGATCGCCGAGACGGTGGGCCCGGCCATCGCCCGCGTCGAGGTGTCGGGCCCGCAACGCAGCACCGGGTCGGGAGTGGTGTTCACCGAGGACGGACACGTCCTCACCAACGCCCACGTGGTCGAGGGTGCCCAGTCCATCGACGTGGTGCTGGCCGACGGCAGCGAGCACCGGGGTCGCCTCGTCGGCTCCGACACGCTCACCGACATCGCCGTGGTGGCCATCGAGGCCGAGGGCCCCTTCGCCGTCGCCGCGCTGGGCTCGGCGGCCGACCTACGGGTGGGTCAGTCGACCGTCGCCATCGGCTCGCCCCTCGGCCTCATCGGCGGCGCCTCGGTGACCACCGGGGTGGTGAGCGCCCTCGGCCGGCGGGTCCCCAGCCGCGACGGCCCGCCCCTGCTCGACATGATCCAGACCGATGCCGCCATCGCTCCCGGGTCCTCCGGAGGGGCGCTGCTCGACCGCTCCGGAAGCGTCATCGGCATCACCACCGCCATCGCCCTGTCCCAGGAAGGCGCCGACGGGTTCGGCTTCGCCACCCCCATCGACATCGCCCGGGCCGTGGCCGAGGACATCATGGCCACCGGCCAAGCCACCCACGTGTGGCTGGGCATCGAGGGACGGGACCTCGACAACCGCTCGGCGGGCGACGCCGGTGTGGACGGCGGGGCCGTGGTCGAGAGCGTGGTCGAGGGTGGTCCGGCGGCAGCGGCGGGGTTGGCCGCCGGCGACGTGATCGTGGGCCTGTCGGGGCAGACGGTGCCGTCGATGTCGGCGTTGGTGATCGCCCTGCGCGAGCTCGACCCCGGTGAGGTGGTCGACCTGGAGGTGCTGCGGGACGGCGAGCGCCTCACCGTCTCCGTCGAGCTGGGAACCCGGCCGCCCCCTGGGGAATGACGCCGCGGGCCGGCGGCGCTCAACCGCCGGTCTGGCGCCGGCGCCACCACCGGCGGGCGAACGCCGCCAGGGCCAGCGGGCCGCCCACCACCGCGACGGTGGCGGTGCCGAGCGCCAGCTCCTGGCGCCGCTTGGGGCTGAGTCGGGTCCACGGCATCCCCTCGTAGGCCTCGACCAGGGCCTCGGCGTTGGAGTGGCGGGCCTCCCAGCCCTCGGCCCGCAGGCGGTCGCCGGCGACCACCCACGGCTGGGCCCCGTAGGCGATGAGATCCGGGGGCAGCGAGCCCAGCCCCCGGTGCCAGCTCCAGCGGGTCACCGAGGTGGCCAGCCGGCGGGGAACGGGCAGTCGGGGCAGTGCCCCGGTGAGGGCCCGTACCTCGCCCGGCGCCAGCCAGCCGGCCGGCGCCACGTTGTAGGAGCCGTCGAGCCGGCGCTCCACGGCCAGGGCCACGGCGGCGGCCAGGTCGTCGACGTGGAGGAACTGCGCCGGGGCGTCACCCTCGACGGTGGCCAGCCAGCTGGCCGCGCGCAGGGCCACCGCCAGCCAGCGCTCCTCGTGCTCCCCCACGACCAGCGCCGGGCGCAACACGGCCAGGCGGGCGCCCTCGGTGTCGTGGGCCCACGCCGCCCAGCGTCGCTCGATCTCCGCCTTCTCCACCGCGTAGCCAGCCCCCGGGTTGGGGTGCAGCGCCGCCTCCTCGGTGAGCGGCACCGGGTTCTCCGGCCGGGCGCCGTAGACGGCGGCGCTGGAGACCACCACGACGTGGTCGACGCCGGCGCCGGCGGCCGCCTCGACCAGGGCGCCGGAGTGCTCGGCGATGGACGGCACCAGGTCGGCGCCGGGCTCGGGGCGGGGCCGGCGGGCCAGGTCGACGAGGGTGGTGACACCGGCCAGGCTCGCCTCCAGGTCGGTCGAGGAACCCGGCGGGTCGAGCACCGTGACGCGCTCCACCGTCGGCGAGTCCTCCAGCAGGGCCGTCACCTGGTGGCGCAGCGGGCCGTCGAGCCCGACCACGACAACCTTCACTCGCTCCGCCTCGGCACCGTGGTGGGAAGGATCCGACATGGGCCTACGATGCCCGGATGGGCGACGGTGGTCCAACCGGGGACAATCCTTTCGAAGGACTTCCCTTCCTGGGCGACCTCGCCCGCATGCTCCAGTCCCAGGGCCCGCTGAGTTGGGACGCCGCCCGGCAGTTCGCCCAGCAGGTGGCGACCGGCGGCGCCAGCGAGGCCAATCCCGACCCTGGCGAGCGGATCCAGCTCGAGCAGCTGTCGCGGGTGGCCGACCTGCGGGTGGCCGACGTCACCGGCCTGCCCACCTCGACCACGGGGGCGGTGGTGACCGTGGTGCCCGTCACCCGCACGGAGTGGGCCCGCAGGACGCTCGACGCCTACCGGCCCTTCCTCGAGCGGCTCTCGTCGTCGTTGTCGGCCGCCGGCGCCGCCCCGGGCAACGAGAACGACGACCTGTCCGGCGACCCCACCAGCCAGCTCCTCGGCGGCATCTTCTCCATGATCGGCCCGATGATGCTGGGCATGCAGTCCGGCGCCATGGTGGGCCACCTGGCCCGGCGCTCGCTCGGTCAGTACGACCTGCCGCTGCCCCGCCCCCGGTCCGACGAGCTCACCATCGTGGCGGCCAACCTCGACGAGCTGGGCGAGGAGTGGAGCCTGCCGCCCGACGACCTGCGCCTGTGGATCTGCCTGTCCGAGATGGCCACCCACGCCGTGCTGGGCCGGCCCCACGTCCGCCGGCGGATGGAGAGCCTGGTGCTCGACTACGTGTCCGCCTTCCGCCCCGACGCGGGGGCGCTGGAGGCGAGCCTCGGCAACGTCGACCCGTCCGACCTCCAGGGGCTCCAGCAGGCGCTGGGCGATCCCTCCGCCCTCCTCGGCGCCATCCAGTCGCCCGAGCAACGGGCCATGCTCCCCCGCCTCGAGGCGCTGGCGGCGGTGGTGGTGGGCTACGTCGACCACGTCATGGACACGGTGGGGACCACGCTCATCGGCTCGTACGGCATGCTCACCGAGGCCCTGCACCGCCGGCGGGTCGAGGCCGGCGCCGCCGACCGCTTCGTCGAGCACCTCTTCGGCCTCGAGCTGGGCCGTGAGCAGTACGAGCGGGGCGCCGCCTTCGTCGAGGGAGTGCTGGAGCGGGCCGGTACCGACGCCCTGGGCCGACTGTGGCACTCCGAGCGGGAGCTGCCCACGCCGGCCGAGGTCGACGCCCCCGGCCTGTGGCTGGCCCGCATCGACCTGCCCGACTGACTCGCCGGCCCCGCTTCGTTCTTTGTCGGATGATCCACCGTGACGGTGGCTGAGCCGACAAAGAACGGGGCTTTGGGCGTTGTGGCCCGCCGGCGGCGAACCCTGGCGGGCAGCGGGACTAGCCGCAGACCATGGTCGAGCGGTCCTCGCCCCGCAGC
>JAHWJR010000078.1:0-1835 GCA_019348335.1 Actinomycetota bacterium | reverse complement strand
TGGCGGGCAGCGGGACTAGCCGCAGACCATGGTCGAGCGGTCCTCGCCCCGCAGCGCCAGCACCCGCCCCACGGCCTCGTCGAGTCGCGCCTCGGGCAGCCGGCCGCCGGCCACGGCGGCGACCACCGCGTCACGCATGGCCGCGGCCTGGTCCCCCGGTGTGGCCAGGACCAGGTCGGCGCCGGCCACCAGCGCCATCACCGTCGCCTCGGCCAGCGACTGCTGATCGGCGACGGCCGACATGTTGACGGCATCGGTGACGGCCACCCCGTCGAAACCGAGGGACCGCAGCAGCCGGTAGGCGCCGGGCTCCAGGCTGGCGGGCAGCGGACCCAGGACGGGGAAGGTGACATGGGACATCATCACCGCAGGCACCCCGGCCTCGACGACCGGTCCGAAGGTGGCGGCAGCGGTCGCTTCCAGCTCGCCGAGCGGGACGTCGGCGACGACCGCGCCGTCGTGACTGTCGGCCAGCTCTCCTTGTCCCGGGAAGTGCTTGGCCGTGGCCATCACCCCCGCACGGGTGAGCCCCTCGGCGAAGGCGGCGGCGCCGGCGCCGGCCTCGGCCGGCGTCGCCGCGAACGACCGGTCGCCGATGGCGCCGCCGGCGGGCCCGCCGTCGACGTCGGCGACGGGCGCCAGGATCAGGTCGAACCCGAGGTCCCGCAACGTCGCCCCTCGCTCGGCGGCGACGGCGCTGATCTCGGCCGGCGGCCGGCGCCCCAGCTCCCGTGCCGACGGCGTGGCACCGATGATGGGTCGCAGGCGCGACACCCGCCCCCCCTCCTCGTCGACACTGACCAGAAGGGGTCGGGGCGACTGCCGGCGCAGGCCCTCGACGAGGGACCGCACCTGGGTGGCCTCGACGACGTTGTGCTTGACGAGCACCACGCCGCCCAGCCCCAGCGACGCCACCTCGGCCGCCAGCGGGTGCTCGGCGGTGGTGGCGTTGCCGATGCCCACGGCCAGCACCGTGGCCGCCCGCACCTCGAGCGGCGCCGGCGCGCACGGTGTCGTGGGGGGCGCAGGATCAGACGGCGGCGTGGTGGTCGGCTGCTCCGTCGAGGGCTCCCCGGCGGTGGCCCGCTCGGGCTCGCCCGACCCGCCGCAGGCCGCCAGGAACACGACCAGCACCACCGCCAGGGCCCGCCAGCAGTGCGATGTGTCCGGGCCTGACATCGACGGCGACGCTAACCGGGACGCTGCGTCGGGGTGAAGGCCGGTGAGCTCGAACGGACCCACTCAGCCTCCGACGGACCGACGAGTTATCGTCGCCTCCCGGCTCGATCGCCGTGAAGGAGCGCTCATGAACGGTCCTCGCTCTCCGTCCAACGGCTTCTGCCCCCGGTGTGGCGCCCCGTTCCCAGTGGAGTTCAAGGGCGAGTGGTGGGAGACCGGCGCGCGGTGTGGCGAATGCGGCGTGGGCTCCGCACCACAGCACTTCCTGGGCCCGTCGGACGGCGAGGTCCACCACGCCCTCGGGGACTGGTCGCTGACCGCCCGAACGGCGGTGACCTCCGCCCTCCTCGAGCTCGACATCGCCTACCGCTGGGAAGCAGGACTCGTCCTGGTGGTGCCAGAGGCCGTCGACGACCATGTCGGGCGGTTGCTCGACGAGGTCGATGGTGCCCCGACCGCTGAGCCCCCTCCCCCGCCGGGCGACCTCGACCACGGTGGCGACGACGACGGTTCCGCGCAGGCGGCCATGGCCGAGTTGTTCGACGCCGCCGACCGGCTCGTCCGTGCACCGGCTGATCCCTCGAGGGGCGAGGCTGCGGTTGCGGCCGCGGCCACGGTCAGTTCCAGTGCCTGTCCCTACGGTCTCGAGCTCTCCC
>JAHWJR010000283.1 GCA_019348335.1 Actinomycetota bacterium | reverse complement strand
AGACGGTGCAGACCTCGCCGGCCAGCAACTTGCCGGCGAAGATGGCGACCACGCCGGCCTCCCCGTGGGGGTCTTGGCGGGGGCCGTAGACGTTGGCCAGGGCGAGCACGACGAACTCCAGCCCGTGCAATGCCCGGTAGGCGTAGAGGTAGTCCCCCACCGCCTTCTTGGCCACCCCGTACGGGGACAGCGGGCGCTGGGGGTGGGACTCGGTCACCGGAAGGTCCGCCGGGTCGGGGTCGCCGTAGATGGTGCCGCCGCTCGAGGCGAACACCACCTTGCGGCATCCCACGGCCCGTGCCCCCTCGATCACGTTGAGGCTACCGACCACGTTCACCTGGGCGTCGAGAATCGGGTCGGCGACCGAGACCCGCACGTCGGCCTGGGCGGCCAGGTGGAACACGACCTCGGGACGCCGCCGCTCGATGAGCTCCACCACCGCCGGCGAGCGGACATCGAGCTGGTGCACCCGTAGGTCGTTCCCACGGTCGCCACGGGCGTCCGCCAGATTGGCCAAGGACCCCGTGGAGAGGTTGTCCACCACGTCGACGGTGTGTCCCTCGGCCAGCAGTCGGTCGACCAGGGTGGAGCCGATGAACCCCGCCCCGCCGGTGACGAGCGCCCTCACAGCGTCCCGCCCCGCCGCCGGCCCGTGCCGGTAGCGCCGGCGCCGACGCTCACCACGACTCCGGCCCAGGGACGAGCACGCCGGCCAGCTTGGCGCCGTCGGCCACCTCGGTGGCGTTGCCCAGCACCGAAACGTCGCGCACCACCGCGCCCCGTCCGACCACGGCCGAGGGCCCCACGACCGACCTCCGCACCACGGCGTCGGCCTCGACCACGGCCCGGGCGAACACCACCGAGTCCTCCACCACCGCCCGGGGCCCCACTCTGACGCCGGGGCCCAGCGCCGAACGGCGCACGACGGCGCTGGTGGCCACCATGGCGTCGACGCTGCGCACCACCGAGGGCGGCGGCTCACGGTCGAGGAGGTCGAGCGAGGCCTGCAGGTAGCGGTCGGGGGTACCCACGTCGATCCACCACGCCTGCTCGGCCCGGGCCCACAGCACCCCGTCGTCGACCATGCCGGGGAAGACCTCCCGCTCGACGTTGACGCGCCCGCCGGCGGGGATGCGGTCGAGCACCTCGGACTCGAGCACGTAGAAGCCGGCGCTGATCAGGTTGGAGGGCGCCTCTCCGGGCGCGGGCTTCTCGACGAACGCCCGCACCCGCCCGTCGTCGTCGGTGGCCACCACCCCGAACGAGGACGGGTCCTCGACCGGGGTCAGTTGCACGGTGCCGGTGGCACCGACCCGCTCGTGGAACGCCATCAGGGCGCTGAGGTCGATGTCGGTGAGCACGTCGCCGTTGGCCACCAGGAAGCGCTCCTCGATGCCGGCCGCGCCGGCGGCGAAGCGGATGGCGCCGGCGGTGTCGAGCGGCTCCGGCTCGACGGCATACACCAGGCGAACACCGGCGCAGGTGGCGTCGGGGTAGGCCCGGCGGAAGGCGTCGGGGCGGTAACCGAGCGACAACACCACCTCGTCGACCCCGTGGACGGCGAGGTGGGCCACGACCCGCTCGATCAGAGGCCGACCCGCCACCGGCAGCATCTGCTTCGGCGTGGACAGCGTGAGCGGGCGGAGGCGGGTCCCGAGGCCGCCGACGAGGACGACGGCTCTCACGGGGACGTCGTGGCGGTGGTGTCGCCCTCCGGGGTGTCGCCCTCGGAATCGTCTTCCTGCTCGCCGGCCTCGCTCTCGGCTCCTTCGCCGCCAGGAGGGGCCGGCGCTTGGCTCCCGGCCGCGGGGCCTCCACCCACCGGCGCCCCGCCGGGCACGTCGCCGGGGACCGTCCCGGCCGACGGCGGCTTGGGGATGTCGGCGCCCTCGGGTGCGAACGCGATGGTCACCAGCGAGCTCTCCGGCGGGGCGAACTGGGCGACGTCGCTCTCGATCAGCCGCCCTTCGGCATCGTCGACGCCGTCCCAGGCCTTGACCTGGACCACGCCGGGCTCGCCCCCGCAGTCGTCGCCGTTCCGGAACGCCTCGCCACCGGGCAACTTGAACCCGTCGTCGCTGAGCTCGAGCCCGACCTGGCGGGCGAAGGCCTCGAGATTGGCGCCGTCGCCGGTGTAGCGGGTGCTGAAGGGATGGATGTGGATCAGGCCGTCCTGGTGGGTGTGGATGCCGCTGGCGTCCGCCTGGGCGTCGGCCAGGGGCGGAAGGAACCCGTCGCACACGTACACGCCGTAGGCCACGTGCCAGTGATCACCGAGCTTGGGGGGCTCGGCCTCCGACTGCTTGGGCCGGGACAGGAAGATCAGCACCGACCCGAGGATGACCACGGCAGCCAGGGCCAGCGGCCAGGCGAGGTTGCGCGACCCCTTCTTGTCCCGGCCCGCCGCTCGCGCCGCTCTGGAGACCTTCTTGTTGGAGGATGCCCTGCCCATGGCCGGCCCACTGTAACGACCTCC
>JAHWJR010000282.1 GCA_019348335.1 Actinomycetota bacterium | reverse complement strand
CGCCATCTCCTGCACCCCAGCCACGCCGCCTTCTACGAACCGGAGGGGCTACGGCGCCTGACCCGCCGCGTTCGCCCCGAGGGCGTGTTCGCGCTGTGGTCGGACGACCGTCCCGACGGTGACTTCGTGACCGTCATGGAGGGCGTCTTCGCCTCCTGCCAGGCGCAGGTCGTCACCTTCGCGAACCCCTACACCGGCCAAGATGCCGCCAACACCGTGTACGTCGCCAAGGTCGGGCCGAGCTGACGCGGTTGCCCGCTTCCTAACCCAACCTGGGCGCGTGGCCAGGGCAGTACAGGGCCACTCCGGTGCGAAGGATGTAGTCGTCACCTCCCCGAAGGAGCGTGGCGAACGGCACCTTCTTGACCAGCTGGGCGCCGGTGGCCTTGACCTGCGCCGCGCTCTGGCCCTCGTCGAAGGCAGTGCAGATCTTGTCACCGAGCTCGGCGACCTGGGCATGGGTGGGGTTGATCGGCAGCAACGAGCGAACGTACGGCCGGAGCCCGGCGATGGCCTGGTCGATCTCGGCGCTCGTCGGCTGTCGCCGGGGAACGGTCGTGGGCGCCGGCGGAGGGGCGGGTACGGGAGCCGGTACGACCACCTCCGGCGGTGACTCGGCCGGTTGCCGAGGCTCGACCGGTGGCTCGGGCGCCGGTGGGGTTGCCGGCGCCGGTGGGGCTTCGAGCTGCCGCTCAGGGACCGTTGACCCCAGCGGTCGGGGCGGTGCCGTTGTCGCCGGGACGGTCATCGGAATGGTTGGGGGCGGAGCAACCGTCTCGGCTGGTTGGGCCAGGTTCTCGTCGATCGTGAACGACCGGGCATCGGCGACGTGCACCGTGGTGACGTCTCCTGCGCGGGGCACGACCCCTGCCACCGCGCCGAGCCCCAATGTCAAGGTCAACGCCGCCACCGCGCCGAGCGCGCTCCGACTGCGTCTGGTGTTCGCCACCATGTCGGTGCCCCTTTGCCGTCGAAGGCCTCGGGCACCGGGCGTGCCCACGGAAGTCATCGGCCACGGACCCGCCGTGCTTTACGAACTGAGGCGGCCGGAACGCTGTTGTGAAGTGGACTCGACCACTCGAAGAGGCTCGGCAGGCCGGGGGACCACGCGACTCGTCGTCGTGGCTGCCCGCCGTCAGGTTCCTCCGTGCGCTTTGCCGGAAGACGTGCGGGGTAGACGGCGTTCGAGGGTCCCGACGTGTCGAGGAGAGATTCGCATGACCATTCTGCTGCTCTTGCTGCTCATCGCTTTTGCTGCCGCCGGCGGGTTCCTCGCCGAGTTCCTGGGGCTTGCGGGACTGTTCATCCTCGTGTTCGTCCTGGTAGGGCTCATCGTCGGCCTCGTGGTGGCGACGGCCATCCGGCGGGTTCTGCGTCTCGACAAGTGAGCGTCCGCCGGGACCTGGCCGCCACCGGTATGGCGGCTACGGGCAAAGCACCTGCCCGGCCTCGACGAGCCGCTGCTGCAACGCGGGAACGGCCACGTCGTGGGCGATACCCTCGTGGCGCGCAGCCAACGCCGCCGCCTCTCCTGCGGCGTGGCCCAGGCACATCCAGGTGGGTTCCATCCGTACGGATGAGAACGCCACGTGGCTGGCGGAGAGGCACACCGGAACGAGAAGGTTCTCGCACTCCTCACGGCGTGGGAGCAGCGAGCGGTAGGGGATGCCATACGCCGGCACGGCGACGGACACATAGCCCTCGTTGAACACCGCTGCGGTCCGGCTGTACTCCGGGAGGTACTGCCAGGTGCGCTGCACCTCCCGGATGTCGATGTGGTACGAGCCGAGGGCAACGACGTCATCGGGAACTGCACCGCCGAACACGTCGCTCTCGGTGAGGACGTGCTCGCCGACGAGGCGGCGGCCCTCCCGCACGTAGAGCTGGTGGGGCCAGCCGCCGGTGTCCGCGAACTCGTCCACGCACAGCCCCCACCGCCGCATCTCCGTGCGGATGTGGCGCGGGACGCCCGGGTCACTGACGAGGAAGTAGAGCAGGCCCTGTGTGTAGTCCAGGTGGCGCCTGCGGATCGCCGCCCGCTCGTCCACATCCGCTTCGGGATAGTCCCAGTTGCTGCCGTCGAGGAGGTTGAGCGACACCGGCCCGATGGAATTGGCGTCTGTCTTGCTGCCCGGTAGCAGCCCAGGGACAAGAACCATCAGTGACCCAGCAGTGATCGAATCACCCTTGGCGGCCAGGTACCGGGTCAGGAGCTCGTAGCGGCGGGGGTCGTAGGCGTCGGGCCGTGGGAACGGTCGCCGCTTCACCGGGTCGTCGGTCAGGCACAGGCGATAGGCGTAGGCCTGGACGCCGCCGTCGCCCTGGCCGGCATGCTCCTCGGGCCAACCGTGGTCATCGAGGGCGGGATGACGGATCAACGGCAGCAGGGCGTCGTCGTCAGCGGAGAAGGGCGACAGCAGCACGTCGAAGTTGTGACGTGACGGGCGTGTCGCCGGCTGGCGTCCCGCCCACCGCTCGC
>JAHWJR010000077.1 GCA_019348335.1 Actinomycetota bacterium | reverse complement strand
GAGATCTTCCGGGCCGGCATCCTCTCGCTCGACCGGGGCCAGACCGAGGCGGCCTACGCCGTCGGGCTCGGCTACTGGCAGGCCATGGGCTCGGTGATCGTGCCCCAGGCCTTCCGGCGGATGGTGCCGGCCATCGTCAGCCAGCTCATCACCCTGCTCAAGGACACCTCGCTCGGCTTCTTCGTCCAGTACGAGGAGCTCCTCCGCCGCGGCCAGCTGGCCGGCCAGGACTTCCGCAACCTCCTCCAGTCGCTGTTCGTGGTGGCCGCCATGTACATCGCCGCCAACTTCGTGCTGAGCCGGCTGGCCCGGCGCCTCGAGGTGCGGCAGCGGCGGCGCTACCGGGCCGGCGGGATCGAGGTCACGGGCGGGCCCGAGGACCTGGTGATGGTCGATACCTCGGAGCGGGCCCCGGCGCCGGCGCCGGTCAGCAGCTGAGCGCGCCGTCCACCACTCACTCTGCGGTGACGAGCTCCAGGGCGGTGGCCTCCCACTGCCCGAGGTGGCCCGGCGCCAGGCGGTAGCGCACCGGCGTTCCCGCAGCGATGCGCCGGCTCCCGTCGGCCACCGCCGTGCAGTGGAAGAACAGCTCCTCGCCGTCGTCACCCCGCACGGTGCCCCAGCCCCGGGCGTCGTCGAAGGTCGCCACCCGGCCGCGGGTCAATGGACGATCTTCGACAGCGGGACCTCGATGATGTCGCTGGCGCCGGCGTCGGACAGGGCGGGGATGAGGATGTTGATGTCGGTCTTGGGCACGACGGTCTCGACCGCGTAGCCGCCGGCGCCGAAGAGCTTGGACACCGTGGGCGCCTTCATGGCCGGCAGCATGGCGATGACCGCCTCGAGGTCGTCCTCGCCCACGTTGAGCTTGACCAGCACCTTGCCCCGGGCCTCGAGCGCTCCCTGGAGCAGGGTGTGGAGCTGCTCCATGGCGTGGCGCTTGGCCGGGTCGGCGTAGGCGTCGGCGTTGGCGATGAGCTCGGTGAACGACACCAGGATGGTGTCGAGGATCCGCAGCTTGGCCGCCCGCAGCGCCCGGCCGGTCTCGGTGATCTCCACCACGGCGTCGGCGACGTCGGGGATCTTGGCCTCGGTGGCCCCGTGGGACAGGCGCACCCGGGCGTCGACCCCGTGCTCGGCCAGGAACCGCCGGGTCAGCTCCGGGTACTCCGTCGACACCCGCACGCCGGCCGGGAGGTCGCCGACCTTGCGCCACGGCGAGTCGTCGGCCACGGCCAGCACCACCTTGATGGGACGGGCGGTGGCCTTGGAGTAGTGGAGCTCGCCCAGCGACACCACGTCGCTGGAGGTCTCCTCGATCCAGTCGCGACCGGTGATGCCGAGGTCGTAGAGCCCCTCGGCCACGTAGCTGGGGATCTCCTGGGGCCGCAGGATGCGCACGTCGACGACACGGGGGTCGGCGATGGTCGCCTTGTAGTCGACCGTCGAGCTGCGGGCCACGGCCAGGTCGGCGGCCTCGAACAGCTCGAGGGTGGCCCGTTCGAGAGAACCCTTGGGCAACACCAGGCGCAGCATCAGGGGCGCCGCTTGGGCAACTGGCGCAGCAGGTCGGCCATCTCCAGGGCGGTCTCGGCCGCCTCATAGCCCTTGTTGCCGGCCTTGCAGCCGGCCCGTTCGAGGGCCTGCTCGACGCTGTCGGTGGTGAGCACGCCGAAGGCGACGGGCACGCCGGTGTCGAGCGCCGCCCGCTGGAGGCCGCCGGCGCACTCGCCGGCAACGTGCTCGTAGTGGCCGGTGGCCCCCCGGATGACGGCCCCCAGGGCGATCACCGCGTCGAACTCCCCCGAGGCGGCCAGGCGCTGGGCCACCAGCGGCAGCTCGAATGCGCCCGGCGCCCACGCCACGGTGATGGAGCTCCCGTCGACGCCGTGGCGTTGCAGGCCGTCCCGCGCCCCGGCGAGCAGCCGCTCGGTGATCAGGTCGTTGAAGCGGGCGCAGACGATGGCGACCCGCAGCCCGTCACCCCGCACCTGCCCGGCGTAGGTGGTCACTCGAGCCCCTCGAGCAGGTGGCCCATCCGCTCCTGCTTGGTGCGCAGGTAGCGGATGTTCTCGGGATTGGGCACGGACTGCAACGGCACTCGCTCCACGATCTGGAGACCGTACCCGTCGAGACCGCCGTACTTGGCCGGGTTGTTGGTCAGCAGGCGCATGGTGGTGACCCCGAGGTCGACGAGGATCTGGGCGCCGATGCCGTACTTGCGGCTGTCGACGGGCAGGCCCAGCTCGAGGTTGGCGTCGACGGTGTCGTGGCCCTCGTCCTGGAGGTTGTAGGCCCGCAGCTTGTGGGCGATGCCGATGCCCCGGCCCTCGTGGCCCCGAAGGTAGACGACCACGCCCAGGCCCTCGGCGGCGATGCGGCGGATGCCCTCCTGCAACTGCATCCGGCAGTCGCAGCGCATCGAGCCGAGGGCGTCACCGGTGAGGCACTCGGAGTGGACCCGCACCAGCACGTCGTCCTCGCCCTGGACGGCGCCCTTCACCAGGGCCACGTGCTGCTCGCCGTCGAGGAGCGACTCGTAGACGTAGCAGGTGAAGTCGCCCCACTCCGTGGGGATGCGGGCGTCGGCCACCCGCTTCACCAGCTTCTCCCGCTGGCGGCGGTGACGGATGAGGTCGGCGATGGTGATGATGAGCAACCCGTGGCGGGTGGCGAGCTCTTCGAGCTCGGGGAGGCGGGCCATGGCGCTCTTGTCCTCGGTGACCACCTCGCTCAGCACGCCGGCGGGGTACAGCCCGGCCATGCGGGCCAGGTCGACGGCCGCCTCGGTGTGCCCGGCGCGGTTGAGCACCCCGCCCACCCGGGCCCGCAGCGGGTACATGTGGCCGGGCCGGGCCAGGTCGGCGGGCTTGGTGGCGGGATCGATGAGGGCGGCGATGGTGGCCGCCCGGTCGCCGGCGGAGATGCCCGTGGTGGTGCCGTGGCGGTGGTCGACCGAGACCGTGAACGCCGTGCGCTGGCTCTCGGTGTTGTCGACGACCATGGGCGGCAGGTCGAGCTCGTCGAGTCGCTCGCCGGTCATGGGCATGCAGATGACACCCGAGGTGTGGTTCAAGAAGAAGGCGATCTTCTCGGCGGTGGCGTGCTCGGCCGCCATGACGAGGTCTCCCTCGTTCTCCCGGTCCTCGTCGTCGACCACGATGACGATCTCGCCGCGCCCGATGGCCTCGATGGCGTCGTCGACCGAGCCCAGGGCGGCGCCTCTCGGCGAGGTCACGAGCGAGCCTCCATGCCGGCAGCCATCAGCCGCTCGACGTACTTGGCCACCACGTCGAACTCGAGGTTGACCCGGTCGCCGACCCTCCTGCGCCCGAGCGTGGTCACCTCGGCGGTGTGCGGCACCACGGCGACGGTGAAGCCGGCGGCGCCGGCCTCGACCACGGTGAGGCTCACGCCGTCGACGGCCACCGCGCCCTTGGGCACCAGGTAACGGGCGAGCTCGCCGGAGACGCCGACGCGCAGGTCGGGAGCAGGGCGCAGCACCTCGCCCACGGCGTCGACGTGGCCCTGCACGAGGTGGCCGCCGAGCCGATCGGCCAGCCGCAACGGGCGCTCCAGGTTGACCGGCTCGCCGACCGGCCGGCCGCCCAGCGTGGTGCGGCTGAGCGTCTCGTCGCTGAGGTCGGCCTCCCACCAGCCGTCGCCCAGCTCGACGGCGGTGAGACAGCAGCCGTCGACGGCCACGGAGCTGCCCACCGTGGTGCCCTCGAGCACCCGGGTGGCGGCGATGCGCAGGCGCCCGCCGTGCCGCCCGGCGACCGTGCCCACCTCTTCGACCAGTCCCGTGAACATCGCTACACCACCTCGAACTGGGCAGTGGAGGAGGCGCCGGCCGAGGAGGGTGCCGGCGCCGGCGCCGGGGCCGGCGCCAGGTCGATGCGCACGTCGTCGCCCAGCCGGTCGACGGCGACGACCCGGCCCTGCCACGCTTCGGCCAGCGTGGGCGCACCGGGTCCGGCGAACAGGCCGCGGGCGTCGTCGCCCCCGAACAGGCGCGGGGCCAGGTAGAGCACGTAGCGGTCGACCAACCCGGCCCGGTGGAAGGCACCGGCCACGGTGGCGCCCCCCTCGACCAGCACCTGCACCACGCCCCGCCGGCCCAGCTCGTCGAGCACCGTGGCCAGGTCGCCGGCGCGTTCGAGCGCCGGCCGCACCCGGGCGCCGGGAGGAACGCGGCCCAGCACCACCCGCAGCGGGTCGGGCCCCTCGGCCAGGCGGACGGTGAGCGCCGGGTCGTCGGCCCGGACCGTGCCGGCGCCGACGACGACGGCGTCGCTCTCGGCCCGCAGCCGGTGGGCGTCGACCCGGGCCTCGGTGCCGGTGAGCCACTGGGACGAGCCGTCGGGGGCAGCGGTGCGGCCGTCGGCCGACGCCGCCAGCTTCAGCACCACCCACGGCCGCCCGGTGGTGCGGTGCTTGAGGTAGGGGGCCAGCTGCTCGGCCACCATGGCACGGCCCACGCCGGTGACCACCTCCACGCCGGCCCGGCGCAGGCGCTCCAGTCCCCGGCCGGCGACGCGGGCGTCGGGGTCGGCCAGGGCCACCACCACCCGCCGCACGCCGGCGGCGATCACGGCGTCGGCGCACGGCGGGGTCCGCCCGTGGTGGGAGCAGGGCTCGAGCGTGCACCACAGGGTGGCACCCCGGGCGGCGTCGCCGGCGGCGGCCAGGGCGGCGGCCTCGGCGTGCGGGCCTCCCGGCGGGGCGGTGGCTCCTTCGAACACCCGGCCGTCGGCGCTCTCGAGCACCGCCCCCACCCAGGGGTTGGGGGCGGTCACGGCGCGGACGCCGGCGGCCAGGGCCACCGCCCGGCGCATCCCCCGCTCGTCGTCCACCGGGCCAGCTTACGAGGGCGCCGGCGGGGCGGCCGAGTACGGGCAGTGGCCGGGCAGTGGCCCCTCAGTGCTCACGGTGGCCGGCGAGGAGGCGCAGGGCGTGGGGAAGGACGTCGAGCACCGCCTCCAGGCACTCGACGGCGCCGCTGGTGGAGCCGGGGACGTTGAGCACCAGGGCCCGCTCGACCGTGCCGGCCAGCCCCCGGGAGAGACGGCCCAGCGGGTTCACCAGGCGCATGGCCTCGGCCAGGCCCGGGGCCTCCCGCTCCACCACCGCCCGGGTGCCCTCGGGGGTCAGGTCCCTCGGTCCGAAGCCGGTGCCGCCGGTGGTGACCACCAGCCCGGCGAAGCCCGCGCACAACCGGCGCAGGGCGGTGGCCACCGCCTCAGTGCCGTCGGGCGCCACCTGATGGTCGACGACCTGGAAGCCGGCGTCACCCAGCCGCGCGACCAGCGCGACGCCGGAGCGGTCCTGCCTCGTGCCCGCCACCACCCCGTCGGACACGGTGAGCACCTTGGCTTCCAGCGGCTGCTCGCCCTCCCCAGCTTGGCCCATCCAGAACTCCCGTCTCCTCGCCGGCGACGGGACCATCTTGTCGCCCTCTCCGTTCTGGCGGGAAAAGCGGTGCGGAACCCGTACCGGTGTCGCCGCCAGAACCGGAGGGGTTCAGCGCCGGCGCAGGCGCAGCACCGCCATGCCGTCGGTGCCGGCGGCTTGCGGCAGGAGCAGGGCGCCCCGGCCGTGAGGGCGCCACGGGGGGCCGGGCGCCGGCACCGGCTCCAGCTCGGGGTGGGCGTCGGCCAGCCAGGCGTCGATCTCGACGGTCTCCGCCGCGGTGAGGGTGCACACGCTGTAGACCAGGGTCCCTCCAGCGCGAACCAGGCCGGCGCCGGCACCGAGCAGCTCCCGCTGCAGGGTGGCCAGGCGGGGCAGGTCGTCGGGCCGGCGCCGCCAGCGGGCGTCGGGGCGACGGTGGAGCACGCCCAGGCCCGTGCACGGTGCGTCGATGAGCACGCGGTCGAAGCTCGCCGGCGGCCATGGGGGCAACCGGCCGTCGGCCACGGCGACCACCACCGACGCGGCACCGGTGCGCTCGACGGTGGCGGCCACGAGGGTGGCCCGGTCGGCGTCGACATCGGTGGCCCAGACCTGGGCGCCGGCGCCGGCCATGGCCGTGGCCTTCCCGCCGGGGGCGGCGCACAGGTCGGCGACCCGCTCCCCCGCTCCGGCGCCGACGGCCGCCGCCACCCACTGCGAGGCCGAATCCTGGGCGTAGCCGTCGTCGCGCTCGGTGACGCCCGGCGCCCGGTTCATCTGCTCCAGGGCGGCGAGGGCGTCGTGCTCGCCGAGGTCGGACACCAGCCGATCGACCACCCAGTCGGGGTAGCTGAGCCGGGTGGGCAGGTCGGGCCACTCCACCACCGCCCCGGACACCCGCCGGAGCACGGCGTTGACCAGGCCCCGCGACCGCCGGGGGGCGACCTCCACGGTGGCCGACACCGCGGCGTGGGCCGGTGTGCGCAGGAAGTGCAGCTGGTAGGCGCCGAGGCGCAGAGCGACCCGGGTGGGCACGTCGAGCGCCCGCAGCACGAACCGGTCGACGAGGAAGTCGCAGGCCCGGCGCATGCGGGTGGTGCCGTAGACGAGCTCGGTGGCGAAGGCCCGATCGGCGCTGCGCAGCCGGCCGGCGCCGAGCCGCTCGGCCAGCACGGCGTTGGCCCGCCCACCGTGCTCGATCTCCACCAGGGCGTCGAGGGCCAGCCGCCGGGCGTCGGCCACCCCGGCGGTCACGTGCCCAGCCGCTCGCCCGGCGCCGGGCGGGCCCCGTGCAACCACGCCGGCGCCGGCTGGGCGGCCCGGCCCTCGGGCTGGACCTCGACCAGCTCCAGCGCCCCCTGCCCCGTGCCCACCACCGTGGCTTCCAGCGCGCCGGGGCCGGGCGCCTCGGCGCCGGCCGGCGCCAACCGTGCCCGGTGGACCTTGAGCCGCCGGCCCCGGAAGGTGGTCCACGCCCCGCCCACCCGCACCACCCGGTGCAGCTCCACCGCCGGGCGGGACCAGTCCAGGCGCAGCTCGTCGGCGTCGAGCTTGGCGGCGTAGGTGGGCTCGCCCTGCTGGGGTGCGGGCACGCCCAGGCCGGCGGCCAGGGTGGCGAGGAGCAGCTCGGTGCCGAGGGCGACCAGGCGGCTGCGCAGCTCGTCGGCCGTCTCCTCCGGGCCGATGCCCACCCGCTCGCAGGCGTAGACCGGGCCGGTGTCCAGCCCTTCCTCCAGGCGCATGAGGCACACCCCGGTCTCGTCGTCGCCGGCCAGGATGGCCCGCTCGACGGGCGCCGCCCCCCGCCAGCGGGGCAGCAGCGAGAAGTGGAGGTTGACCATGGCCAGCCCGGCCAGCACGTGGGGACGCACGAGGCGGCCGAAGGCCACCACCACCCCGAGGTCGGCGCCGGCGCCGAGCACGTCGTCGACCCGGTCGGTGACGGGCAGGCCGAGCTCCACCGCCGCCGCCTTCACCGGAGTCGGGCGCAGCCGGCCGCCGCGGCCCCGCTTGCGGTCGGGCTGGGACACGACCAGCGCCACGTCCCAGCCGGCATCCACCAGCGCCCGCAGCGGGGCGACGGCGATCTCGGGACTGCCCAGGTAGACCAGCCGCCGTGGTGCCTGCGGTGCGATCGGACCCTCAGCCCCGGCCGGGCAGGCGCAGCCGGCGGCGCTCGCCGGCGCCCTCGGTGGCCAGCACCTGGTCCCGCAGCGCCCGCTTGGCCTGCCGGCGCTGGTCGTCGTCGAGCCGCTCGAGCAGCAGCACCCCGTCGAGATGGTCGACCTCGTGCTGGAACAGCCGGGCCAGGAGCTCGTCGGCCTCGAAGGAGACCTCGTTGCCGTCGAGGTCGCGCCCGGTCAGGTGCACCTCCTTGGGCCGGACGATCTCCCATGACAGCCCTGGCACCGAGAGGCAGCCCTCTTCGTAGACCCACTCGCCTCGCGTCTCGGTGATGACCGGGTTGACCAGCACGTGAGCCCCGTCGCCGTCGTGCAGGTCGTAGACGAACAGCCGCTTCTGGACGCCGACCTGGGGCGCGGCCAGGCCGATGCCCGGAGCCTCGTACATGGTCACGATCATGTCCTCGGCCAAGCGGGCCAACCGGCCGTCGATCTCGGTCACCGGGGCCGCCGGTTGACGCAGCACGGGGTCACCGACGATGCGAATCCCGTACGGAGCCATGCCGGTCAGGCTAGTGGTGTCC
>JAHWJR010000281.1 GCA_019348335.1 Actinomycetota bacterium | reverse complement strand
CGCCGTACCATCCACCCCGTGGGCCCCCTCATGCTGCTCGACGGCAACTCGCTGACCTACCGCGCCTTCTTCGCCCTCCCCACCGACATGGCCACCGCCTCCGGCCAGGTCACCAACGCCGTGTACGGGTTCACCTCGATGCTGATCAACCTGCTGCGGGACCACCGCCCCGAGGCGGTGGCGGTGGCGTGGGACCGGCCCGAGCCCACCTTCCGCCACGAGCAGGTGCCCTCCTACAAGGCCCAGCGGGAGGAGGCCCCCGACATCCTCCGCCAGCAGCTGGGGCTGGTCCGCCGGGTGCTCGAGTCGCTGGGCATCCCCATGATCGAGGCGCCCGGCTACGAGGCCGACGACATCATCGCCACCCTCGCCACCCAGGCCCGGGACGACGGCCGGGAGGTGATCGTCGTCACCGGCGACCGTGACACCTACCAGCTCGTCGAGGACCCCCTGGTCAAGGTGCTCTACAACCGGCGGGGGGTGTCCGACTACGTGCTCTACGACGAGGCCGGCATCCGTGAGCGCACCGGGGTGACGCCGGCCGACTACCCGCAGTACGCGGCCTTGCGCGGCGACCCCTCCGACAACCTCCCCGGCGTGCCCGGCGTGGGGGAGAAGACGGCGGCCAAGCTCATCAACACCCACGGCGGGCTCGACGGGGTGTTCGCCGCCCTCGACCGGCAGACGCCGAAGCTGCGGGCCAACCTGGCCGAGCACGAGGACCGGGTGCGCCAGAACGCCGAGGTGATGGTGCTCCGGCGCGACGTCCCCCTGGAGGTGGGCGCCGCCGACCTCGGCCGCCGCCCCTTCGACGCCGCCGCCGTGCGGGAGCTGTTCAACTTCCTCGAGTTCCGGACCCTGTACGAGCGGCTGGCCGAGGCCGGGGAGGACCTCGAACTCCCGCCGGCGGACGACGTCGACACCGTGGAGTGCGGGGTCATCGAGGTCTCCTCGGCGGCGGACGCCGTCGAGCTGCTGCGGCGCCTGGCCGGCGACGGGCAGGACGCGCTGCCCGTCGCCGCCGCCTGGTCGGGCGCGCCCGGGCGCTCGCCCCTGGCCGGCCTGGCCGTGGTCACCTCGGTCGATCCCGGCGAGGCGGCGTGGGTGCCCGCCGAGGTGCTGGCCGACGACGAGGTCCGGGCGGCGTTGGGCGACCTGGTGGCGCCGGGCGGCCGCCCCGTGCACACCCACGACGCCAAGGAGCTGCTGCGGGGCCTGGCCCGGCTGGGCGTCGACGTGCGGACCCTCGACGTCGACACCTCGGTGGCGGGCTACCTGCTCGACCCGGCGGAGACGTCGTACCAGCTGGCCGACCTGCTGCTGCGCTACGCCGGCGTGGCCCTCGGCATCTCCGACGCCCCGGCCCCCGAGGGCCAGCTCGACTTGAACGGTGACGGCACCGACGCCGCCACCGAGGCGGGACGGGCGGCGGTGGCCGTGGCCCGGTTGGCGCCGGCGGTGATCTCCGCCCTCGACGCCCAGGGCCTGCGCCCCCTCTACGACGAGATCGAACGGCCCCTGGTCCGGGTGCTGGCCCGGATGGAGGACATCGGCGTCGGCGTCGACGTCGACTACCTCCGGGGGCTCAACCAGGAGCTGTCGGCCGAGGTGGCCCGGCTGGAGCACGAGATCCACGAGGCTGCCGGCCGGCCCTTCCTCGTCAACTCCACCCCTCAGCTGCGGGCGGTGCTGTTCGACGAGCTGGGGCTCACGCCCCACAAGCGGACCAAGACCGGCTACTCCACCGATGCGGCGTCGCTCGAGAAGCTGCGGGGGCAGCACCCGATCGTCGAGCTCCTGTTGCGCTATCGCGAGGTGGAGAAGCTGCGGTCGACCTACGGCGAGGGCCTCATCGCCGAGGTGGCCGACGACGGGCGCATCCACGCCTCGTTCAACCAGACCGTGGCCCGCACCGGCCGGCTCAGCTCCGACCGGCCCAACCTCCACAACATCCCCGTCCGCACCGACGAGGGCCGGCGGTTCCGCCGGGCGTTCGTGCCCGCTCCCGGCTGCGAGCTGCTCGTGGCCGACTACGACCAGGTCGAGCTGCGGGTGATCGCCCACCTGGCCGAGGACCCGGGCCTGGTCAAGGCGTTCGCCGCCGGCGAGGACATCCACACCGCCACCGCCGCCCGGGTCTTCGGCGTCGAACCCGACGCCGTGCGCCCGGACCAGCGGGCCAAGGCCAAGATGGTCTCCTACGGCCTGGCCTACGGGATGGAGTCCTACGGGCTGGGACAGCGCCTGGGCATCCCCACCTCCGAGGCGCAGGGCATCCTCGACGCCTACTTCGAGGCCTTCCCCAGTGTGCGGGCCTACATGGAGCGCACGGTCGCCGAAGCCCGCCAGCGGGGCTACACCGAGACGTTGATGGGCCGGCGCCGGCCCATTCCCGAGCTGTCGTCGCCCAACGTGCGCATCCGCCAGGCGGGGGAGCGCCAGGCCATGAACGCCGGCATCCAGGGCCTGGCCGCCGACATCTTCA
>JAHWJR010000280.1 GCA_019348335.1 Actinomycetota bacterium | reverse complement strand
TGGCCGCTCCCACGCCGGCGTAGCCCACCCCCCAGGCGCCGGGCGGGGCCACCAACCGGCCCACCATGCCGGCCACCGCGCCCTTGGCCACGTCGCCGGCGAACACCGGCGCCGCCGCCCGGGCCCCGAGCTGATCGCGCAGGTTCCAGTAGCCGGGATTACCGTCGCCCACCCGGCGAGGGTCCAGCCCGTGGCGGCGCCCCACCAGCACGGCGACCGGCACGGAACCGAGCAGGTAGCCGGCGCCTCCCGCCACCGCCGTGGCCCTCCCCGTCGGCCCCACGGGGCCTACGCCCCGGGAGCGCTGTGGCGGTCGACGATCTCGATGGCGATGTCCCGCAGCTTGCGGTTCTCGCGCTGCGAGGCCCGAACCAGGATCTCGAAGGCCCGGTCGGGGGTGCAGCGGGTCGACGCCATGACGATGCCCTTGGCCTGCTCGATGACAGCGCGCGAGCTCATCGCCTCCTGGAGCTGAGCACCGAGCTCGGCGGCAGTCTCGTACAGCGTGGCGTTGGTCACGGCCACGGCGGCCACCGCGGCGATCTCCTGGGCCCGGGCGACGTCCGCGTCCGAGAAGGCGTCGACCTCGGTTGCGTAGAGGTTGAGGGCGGCGACGACGTGCTGCTGGATGGGCAACGGGACCGACAGCGAGCTGCGGGCGCCCGCCTCCAGGGCGACGGGGGCGTAGTCGGGCCAACGACTGTCCTGGGCGAAGTCCCGGACCAGCAGGGTCTCACCACCCGAACCGGCGTCCATGCACGGTCCGTGGCCCATGGCGTACTGGGCCTCGTCGAGCCGGGTGGCCAGCTCCCCCGTCGTGGCCACCGTCCATCCCTGGCTGTCGCCGCGGGTGAAGGTGACCGATGCCTCCGCCACCGGCGGGATCGCCTGCCGGGCCGCCGTGGCGATCCGCTGCATGAGCACAGGGATCGGGGCCTCGGTGACCACGAACCGAGCGAGCTCGAGCAGGACGTCCCGCACCTCGACGTCGGACTCCATCCACCCTCCCCGCGCCGCACCCTCGCCGTCCCGACCCCATCCGACCCAGGAGGACTGTACCGGGCGGGCCCGGCGTCAGCGCCTACAGCGCCGGCAGCTGCTGGTGGCGCCCGACGAGTGGGAGGAGCGGGTCGCCGACCTCGCGCACCCGGGCCACCACGGTGCGGATGGTCCAGCGGTCCGGCCACAGGTCGGGGTCGTCGAGCTCGTCCCACTCGATGGGGACCGACACCGGCGCGCCCGCCGCCGGCCGGGCGCTGAACGGCGCCACCAGGGTCTTGTTGATGGCGTTCTGGGTGTAGTCGAGGCGAGCCAGGCCTTCCCGGCGGTCCTTGTGCCACTCCCAGCTGACCAGGTCGGGCACCGTGCGCCCCACCGCCCGGGAGACCTTCTCGACCCACGCCCGGGTGTCGTCGAAGCCGTAGGAGAGGCTGATGGGCACCCAGATCTGCACCCCGCGCTGGCCCGTGACCTTGGGCATGGCGGCGACGCCGAGGTGGTCGAGGGCGGTGCGGTACAGGCGGGCGAGGACGAGCACGTCCTCGAAGCTGCTGCGGGGGCCAGGGTCGATGTCGATCAGCGCCCACGTCGGCCGGTGCACGTCCGGCAGCCGGGACGTCCACGGGTGCAGCTCCACCGCGCCGTAGTTGGCCATCCACACGAGGGCGGGGACGCTGTCGACCACGGCGTACCACTCGGTCTCCCCGGGGTCGGCTTCGGCGTTGCGCCACCGGTGCAGCCACTCGGGGGCGTGGCCGGGGACCTCCTTGTGCCAGAACCCAGGGCGGTCGACGCCGTCGGGATACCGGTGGAGGTTCACCGGGCGGTCGTACAGGTACGGGAGCATGAACGGGGCGATCACCGCGGAGTAGCGCACCAGGTCGCGCTTGGTGACCGCCGGCTCCCCTCCACGGGCGGGGAACAGCACCTTGTCGAGGTTGGTCAGCTTCACCTCACGGCCGCCGACGGCCCAGCGCCCCGCCTTCCCCATGGCCTCCAGGGCGTCGAGCTCGTCGTCGCTCGGCGGGTCCCACGACGGCGGCGGGCCGGCCGCCAGCGGGACGGCGGCTTCGCCGGCAGGCAGGTCGCTGCGCCACAGCGTCTCCGGGGCGGCGGCGACCTCGTCGTTGGTGCGCCCGCTCTTCACCGACCGGGGGTGGTCCTCGGGGTCCCAGCCGGGACGGGCGGCGTCGTCGTTCTTGTGCAGCAGCAGCCACTGCTCCTTGCCCGACCGGTCGCGGTCGCGGCGAATGAGCACGAACCGGCCCGCCAGCTTCTCCCCCCGCAGGTCGAAGTGCAGCTCACCCCGCTCGATGGCGCCGGCGGGATCGTCGGTGCCCGCCGGCTCCCAGGCCCCCCAGTCCCACACGATGACGTCGCCACCGCCGTACTCCCCCTGAGGGATGACGCCCTCGAAGTCGAAGTACTCGATGGGGTGGTCCTCGACGTGGACGGCCAGCTGCCGGGCGGCGGGGTCGAGGGTCGGGCCCT
>JAHWJR010000279.1 GCA_019348335.1 Actinomycetota bacterium | reverse complement strand
ACGGCGCGGTAGATCGAGCCGTTGGCCGAGGCGAAGACCAGCTCGCCGTCGGCGTCCTCGCCGATGTGGGTGAGCTGGGGCACCTTGGCCACCTCCGGGCGCACGTCGGTGGCTCCTCCCTCGGGCGTGCCCCGCAAGGACCACAGGGTGCCGGCGCAGAAGTCGCCGTAGACGTAGCGTCGCACCAGCTCGGGGAACTGGGTCCCGCCGTAGACGGGGCCGCCGATGACGGAGCACCCCTCGTCGTGGCCGTAGGTGGCCACGGGCTCCACCAGCTCGCCGGTCGGGTCGAGCTCGTGGTCGTTGATCCGAGTGGTGCCTTCGTAGGCGCTCCACCCCAGGTTCTTCGGAGGCTCGTCCGGCTCCAGGCGGACGCGGTTCACCTCCTCCACCTCGTCCTGGCCGACGTCGGCCACCCACAGCTCGTCGAGGGCGGGATCGAGCCAGAACCGCCACGGGTTGCGGAGGCCGACGACCACCGGCTCCCACACGAGCGTCTCGGCGTCGACGTCGGCGGCCAGGATCTTGCCCAGGTGCTGGGCGGTGTCCTGGGCGGTGCGGTTGGGGTCGAACGCGCCACCGCCGTCACCGAGGCCGAGGTGCAGCCTGCCGTCGGGGCCGAAGGCGAGCTGCCCGCCGTTGTGGTTGGCCTCGGGCTGGTCGACGAACAACAGCTCCCGGACCGGCTCCGGGCGGATCGACCGCCGGTCGGGCTCCGCCGCGAACTCGGCCACGCGGGTGTCGCCGGCGAGGTCGGACCAGTGGAGGAACAGGCGCCCGTTGGTGGCGAAGCCGGGATGGAAGGCGATGCCGAGGAGGCCCGTCTCGGTGCCGAGGCCGACGTCACTGGAGATGTCCAGAGCTACGGCGTGCTCGTCGCCCTCCAGGCGCAGCACCCGTCCGGCCTGTTCGAGGACCCACAACGCCTCGGGATCCCCCGGTGCGGTACCGACGTAGGTGGGCCGGTCCAGACCGCTGGTGACCCGCACGACGTCGAAGTGGTGCGCCGGCTGGACGACCGGAGCGCTCTCGGGCAGGGTGGAGGTGACGACCTGGGACCGACCGCAGCCCCCCAGGGCCACCGCCGCCGCGACTGCCAGCAGCGATACCCGCCGCAGGTACTCTGAACGATGCACAGTAGGGCACCCTAATACGGGTTGGTAGCGTCGTCGGATCGTGCGCCTGCCGCTGATCCTCTGCCTCGCTGTGACCGGCGTGTCGATGTCCCTGGTGCTGCCGGCGCCCTCCTACGACGCGTGGGCCTGGCTGCTGTGGGGCGCCGAGGTGGTGTCCGGCGACCTGTCGACGCTGGAGGGCCCGGCATTCAAGCCCCTGCCCGTGGCCGTGTCCACCCTCCTGGCCGGGCTCGGCTCTGCGGGCCCATGGGTGTGGGTGTTCCTTGCCCGGGCCGCCGCCGGGGTGGCGGCGTGGCTGGCGTTCCGGCTGGCCCGCCGTCTGGCCGGTGGTTCGGTGATCGCCGGAGGGCTCGCCGCCGCCGGCGTCCTGCTGTGCGGCGGGTACCTGGCGTACGCCTCGGAAGGAGTGGCCGAAGGGATGCTGCTGGCCCTGGCTCTCGCCGCCGTCGAGGCGTGGCGGGCGGGTCGGCCTCGCTGGGCCCTGGCCGCCGCGGTGGGCTGTGCCCTGCTGCGGGTGGAGACGTGGCCCTTCCTCGCCGTGGCCGCGGTCGTGACCTGGCGGCGGCGGCCCCAGGACCGGTGGCTGCTCGCCACGGTCGCCCTCCTCGTGCCCGCCGCCTGGTTCGTGCCGGAGCTGATCGGGTCCGGCGAGATCCTGCGCTCAGCGGGGCGGGCCCGGGTCCCCAACCCCGGCCAGCCGGCCCTCGCCGACGTCCCCGTGCTGGCGTCGTTGCGGGCCGGCGTGGGCCTCCTGCTGTGGCCCCTGTGGGCGGGGGTGGGCGTGCTGGCGTGGGCGGCGTCGATGCGCCGGGACCAGGCGGCACGGGTCGCCCTGGTCCCCGCCGCCGTGGGCGTGGCGTGGCTCGCCCTGGTCGCCGCCATGGCCCAGGCCGGGTTCTCGGGCGAGCCCCGCTACGCCCTTCCCGGTGCCGCCCTGGTGGCGTCGAGCGGCGCCGTCGGGCTGGTCGTCGCCGGGCGACGACTGCCGCGGCACCGCGGCGCCGCTCTCGCCGCCATGGCCCTCCTCGTGGTGACCGCGGCCGTACCGCGCGTTGCGGCTCTCGGCGACCTGCGGCGGGCGCAGGCCCACCAGTGGGCGCTCCAGGGCGACCTGGCGCGGGCGCTCGACCAGGCCGGCGGTGCCGAGCCGGTGCTCGGCTGCGGCGTTCCCTACGTGGGGCCGCTGCGCGGTCCGATCGCCGCCTACCGCCTCGGCGTCCCCAAGCACGTGGTCGAGCCCGACCGAGCGCCCCAGGCTCCCGGGGTCGTCTTCCGCTCCCGGCTGACGCCGGAGGAGCGGCCGGCGCCGGCGGTCCCCGCCGGCTTCCGCCAGGTCGCCGACGCCGGCGCCTGGCAGGTGTTCA
>JAHWJR010000076.1 GCA_019348335.1 Actinomycetota bacterium | reverse complement strand
CGTCCTCGGCCTGGATGGTGACCTGCCATTGGTTTCCGCTGTGTCCGACGTGGCTTTCTCCGTCCTTCGCCCATCGAAGGCCAACAATTCATTGCGAATTCTGCCGATACCGGTAATCATATGCTTATGCCCGGTCGGGGGAGCCCATGACCCTCACCCAGTTGCGCGCATTCGTCGAGGTGGCGGCCACCGGATCGGTCCGCGACGCCGCAGCCCACCTGGTGGTCACGCAGCCGGCAGTGTCGGCCGCCGTGGCTGCGCTGCAGCGCGACCTCGGTGTGACGCTGCTGACACGGGACGGTCGGGGCGTGGAGCTCACCGCCGCCGGTCACGTCTTCGCCCACTACGCCCGCCAGGTGCTCGGCCTGCTGGACGAGGGCCGGGCCGCCGCTGCCGGGCGGGTCCACCCCGAGCAGGGCCGGGTCCGCCTGGCGGCCGTGACCACCGCCGGGGAGCACGTCCTGCCTCCCTTCCTGGCGGCCTTCCGCACGCGGTACCCGGAGGCGGAGGTTCTGCTCGAGGTCGGCAACCGCGTCCGGGTGTGGGAGCTGCTCGACTACCGCGAGGTGGACCTCGTCATCGGGGGGCGGGCCCCCTCCGACAAGCGCTTCGTCACCCACGCCACCCGGCCGAACCCGCTGGTGGTGGTGGCGGCGTGGCAGGGGCCCCACCCGGCCGAGCACGCTCCGCGGGAGATGTCGGTGGAAGAGATGGCAGGCCAGGTGTGGTTGCTGCGGGAGCCCGGTTCGGGCACCCGCTCCACTGCCGAGGAGCTGTTCGAGGACCTGGGGATCTCGCCACCCACGCTCACACTCGGCTCCAACGGTGCGATCCGTGAGTCCGTCCGGGCCGGCCTCGGCGTGACCCTCATCTCTCGCGACGCCGTGGCCCGCGACCTGGTCCCGGGGGGCCTGGAAGAGTGGCGCTGGCCCGGTCCGCCGGTCAACCGGGCCTGGCACCTCGTGGGCCGGGCGAACGAGAGCCTGACGCCGACGGCGGCGCTGTTCCTCACTGGCCTGATCACCGCCGGCGAGGCGTCCACCGCCGATCCGTTCCAGCGGGTGGGATGAGAAAAGGTGTCGAGTGAGCCGGTCAACCGGGTATGGCAGGAGCATCGACCCTGACGTAACGTCGTGGTCCACCGACCGTTCGAACAAGGAGCTGCGAGCGCATCATGGCTGACGACCTCACCACCACCGCTCGGGCTCTCGTCGCCCCCGGGAAGGGGATCCTCGCCGCTGACGAGAGCACCGGCACCATCACCAAGCGCTTCGAAAAGGCAGGCATCGAGTCCACCCCCGACACCCGTCGGGCCTATCGGGAGGGCTTGTTCGCTACCCCGGGGCTCGGCGAGCACATCAGCGGTGCGATTCTCTACGACGAGACGATCCGCCAGACGTCCGCCGATGGCAAGCCCCTGCCCAAACTGCTGGAAGACAACGGCGTCATGTCCGGGATCAAGGTCGACACGGGGGCCAAGCCGCTGGCCAACGCACCCGACGAGAAGGTGACCGAGGGCCTCGACGGGCTGCGTGAGCGCATCGCCGAGTACGTGGAGCTCGGGGCCAAGTTCGCCAAGTGGCGGGCCGTCATCACCATCGGCGACGGCATCCCCAGCCGCTACTGCATCGACGCCAACGCCCACGCCCTCGCTCGCTACGCCGCCCTGTGCCAGGAAGGTGGGCTCGTCCCCATCGTCGAGCCCGAGGTGCTCATGGACGGAAACCACAGCATCGAGCGCTGCTTCGAGGTGACCGAGGCCACGCAGCACGCCGTCTTCGCCGCCCTGTACGAGCACCGGGTGGACTACGCGGGCATGGTGCTCAAGCCCAACATGATCATCTCCGGGAAGGGCAACCAGCGCCAGGCAAGCGTCGAGGAGGTCGCCGAGCAGACCCTGCGGTGCTTGCGACGTACGGTTCCGGGCGCGGTTCCCGGCATCGTCTTCCTCTCCGGCGGGCAGAGCCCCGAGCAGGCCACCGCCCACCTCAACGCCATGAACACCATGGGACCGCAGCCGTGGGAGGTCAGCTTCTCCTACGGGCGGGCGCTCCAGGACCCGGCGCTCGCCGCGTGGAAGGGCGAAGCCGCCAACGTCCAGGCCGGCCAGGAGGCACTCAGCCTCCGGGCACGACTGAACGGGGCCGCTCGCTCTGGCAGCTACAGCGAGGAGATGGAGGCGGCGTAGCGTCTCGCCATCCGATCCGGCGTGCGAGCCGGCCGCCGAGCTGTCGGTGGCCGGCTCGACGTCTCTTCGGCCCGGAACCGGGGTTGTGTCGGGACGACGAGCACCTCGCACTGCCACCTGCGCCACCCAGCGCGTAGGCTGAGGGGGCACGAGAGGCAGCCGAGGGGAGCGGGCAGTGAAAGTTGGCATCGTCGGTAAGGGTGGCGTGGGCAAGACCACGACCTCGGCCCTCATCGCCCGGGCACTGTCAGAGCGGGGCCGGCGGGTGGTGGCGGTCGACACCGACTCCAATCCGAACCTCGGCATGTCCCTCGGGCTCACACTGGAGGAGACCGAAGACGTGCCGCTGCTCCCGCGATCGCTCATCGTCGGTTCCGGCGGTGACGTGAGCGCCGAGGAGGTCATCGACAAGTACGGGCGGACCACGCCGTTCGGCGTCACCCTCATCTCCGCCATCAGAGTCAACGAGGCCGGTGCCGGCTGCACCTGCGGCGGTCACGCCTCGGTGCGGAGCTTCCTCGGTGACGTCCTCCACGACAAGGCCGACGTGACCCTGGTCGACATGGAGGCCGGCCTCGAGCACCTGAGCCGGTCGGGCGGCACGCTTGCGTACGCCGACGTGCTGCTCGTGATCATGGAGCCGAGCCGCAAGTCGATCATCACCGCCGCCCGCACCATCGCCTTGGCCGAGGAGTTGGGTATCCCTCGGACCTACGGTGTGGGTAACAAGGCGCGCAGGGAGGACGACGTCGAGTTCTTCGAGAAGGTCTGCGCCGAGTACGGGGTGCCCCTGGCCGGGGTCATTCCCTTCGACGCCGCTGTGGTCGACGCCGACCGGGCAGGCGGCAGCCTGGCGCCGGGGAGCGGCGACCCTGTTCGGCGGGAGATCGACAAGATCGTCGACTTCCTCGACGGCGTGACCGTCGCCTAGGTCGCCGTGCCGGGTCGTCGGCGTCGGGCGGCCGGGCGGGCGTGAGGAGCATGATCCCCCGGAAGTTGCTCGGCGGTGGCGAACGCGAGTTGGGAGTGGCAGGGGAGGCGTTTCTCCAGGGTGTCGTCCTGGCCGAGGTGTCGCCGTCGAAGCGCGCCGTCGCTACTGAGCGCCGCATCGTGATGCTCGACGGTGGGAGCCAGGGGCGGGGCACCTCCGCCAGTGCGGCGAGCATCTTCTTCCAGGTGCCGTGGTCCTCCGTCTACGGCTACTGGACCGGCGTGCTGCCCTTTCCTCCGGAGCTGTGGCGGGAGGGGCCCGAAGGCAAGGTCGTGGTGCTGGTTCTCGACCCCGGTGTTGCGGGAGGCAAGGACGTCGTCATCCGGTCGAACCTCGAGTCGTGGGTTTCTGCCAGTCGCGACGCCGGTGTCCCCGAAATCGTCGACTAGTGCGCAGCTGACACGGCTTGTACGGTCTCCCCACGTCTGATTGGCAACGTTCCCACGCGGCCGTGCCCGAGCCCGACGGCGGATGTTGCCGGCGGGCTGAGGCGCGTCACCGTGAGGCCGGTCCTCCCGGCGATGTCCCCCTCCAGTCGTCCGCACGCGTGACGCCGTGAAGAGGGCGGTCGCTGGTGTCGTCTTCGTGGTGCTGATCGGCGTGGCGCTACTGGTTCCGCTGCCCCTCCTGGTCATCGCCCCCGGGTCGGCGGTCGGGGTGGGGGAGAGAGTCGAGCTCGGGCGCCCTCCGGATCGGTTGACCGGAAACTTTCTCCTGACGACCGTCCGCATCTACCAACCCACGGCTCTCGGCGTGGTCCAGGCATGGTTGACGGAGTACCAGGAGGTGCTCTCCCGTGAGGAAGTGGTACCCCCTGGCGTGGAACGCGAGGAGTTCGAGGAGGCCCAGCGGCAGCTGTTCCGGGAGAGCAGCGAGGTGGCGGCGGCAGTGGGGCTGCGGGCGGCAGGGGAGTTGGTGGAGGTGTCGGGCGCGGGTGCCCGAGTGGCGGCGATCATGGACGGCTCCCCGGCCGAGGGCCAGCTACGGGAGGGTGACGTGGTCACCGCGGTCGACGGCCAGCCGGTCGCCTTGGCATCGGACCTCGTCACCGCGCTGGCCAGCCGGGCCGCGGGCGAGGAGGTGGACCTCACCCTGCGGCGTGACGATCGGGAAGAGCATGCCCGGATCCGGCTGGAGAACGTGGAGCGCCTCGGGCGGCCGGCCCTCGGCGTCGCCGTGGCCACGGTCGACCTGGCCATCACCCTGCCCGTACCTGTCGCCGTCGATCAGGGCGAGATCGGGGGCCCGTCGGCCGGCTTGATGATCGCGCTGACCGTCTACGACCTCACGGATCCCGCGGACGTGGCTGCTGGTCGCACGATCGCCGGGACCGGCACCATCGACCTCGACGGGACCGTCGGCGCGGTGGGAGGCGTGGGCGCCAAGGTGATCACGGCTCGCCGCTCCGGGGCCACGTTGTTCCTCGTCCCCGAGAACGAGGCCGCCGAAGCGCGTCAGGCAGCCGGCGGCGAGCTCGAGATCGTCCCTGTCGGTACCATCGACGACGCCATCGCCGCTCTGCAGGAGGCTGCCTGAGGCGGGGCCTGAAAGACGGTCAGCTGGCCCTTCGCTCCGCCTGGACCAGGTGGTACAGCAGGATGAGCTGGGTGATGGCCAACGGCCCGTCACGCTTGCCGTCGATCATGCCCAACTCCTCGGACAGCGGCTCGGACACGTCGAGCTGGTTCCAGATGGCCTCCTCGAGCTTCCGGGTGGCCTCCTCGGACGCGTACGAGTGGATGTGCAGAGCGTCGACCGGCTTGCCGTCCTCGTCGCGAAGGAGCTTGAGGTGCATTGCCTCCGAGGTCTGCTCACCGACCAGGCTGAGCAGGTCGGGGTGGGGGATGGTGGGGCGCAGCAGCACGGTGGCGCTGAGGGGGTCGCCGGTCGATTCGCCCCGCTCCTCGATGGGCGAGAACCGCACGACGATGTCAGCACACCGCCGCTGGGGGCGGATGAAGGCCTCGGACTCCGGCTCACGCTTCTCGAGGTCGGCCAGCACCTGCTCCTCGGTGTAGCCGCGCTTGCTGGTGTCGCGCGCCACCTTCCAGGTGCGGCGCACCGACTCCGGGGGGTCGAGGTAGACGGTCGCGTCGAAACAGGCCCGGGAAAGCCGGCTCCAGAGGGGGAAGAGGCCCTCGACCACGATGAACTCCCGGGGCTCGATCTTGACCGGTCGCTCCAGCTCCCCGGTGCTGTGGTTGTACACCGGCTTGAGGATCGGCTCTCCCCGCGAGAGCAGCTGTAGGTGCTGCTCCATGATGTCGAGGTAGTTGCAGTCCGGGTGGAGTGGCGTGAACGGCAACTCCTTGCGCTCGGTGCGGTCGTAGCGGTGGTAGTCGTCGACGCACATCGACGTGATCCGCTCGGGGCCCAGGGCGTTGACGAGTCCCTTGGTGAGCGTCGTCTTGCCCGAGGCGCTGTCGCCGGCGATGGCGAGCATGATCGGGCGCTTGGGGCCGTTGCCCATGTCGCTGGACGCTCGCTGGATGGTCTGCTGCTTGTCGGGCATCTCTACCTCGGCTCTACGTCTACGGGCGATGGTCGGTGCCGGCGGTGTCTCACGGAGCGGGGCTTGCCGCGGCCGGGGCCGGCGGGGCGGTCCCGGCATCGTAGGCTGGACCAGCAGTCGGCGGCACGAGGGCGTCCACGAAGAGTGGCCGGTGGCGCGGGGTGATCACCAGCGAGGAGGTCCGCCAGCCGGACAACGTGCGCTCCGGTGCCCGCAGCAGGGCACTGCCGGTCACCGCGGTGGCCACGAAGGTGCAGTCGTCGCTCGCCACCAGGTCGGGGAGCCTCAGTACAGCGTCGATGTCGACCCCCTCGGCTTCGAGCTTCGCTCGCTCCTCATCGCTCTGAGGGGCGAGGCGGCCCTGCATGTCGCCCCCCATGAGCCGTACGGCGCAGGCGGTGATCACGCCTTCGGGCGCCCCGCCGACGCCGATGGACACATCGGCCGTACCCCCGGGCACCAGAGCCTGGAGCGACCCCATGACGTCGCCGTCCGAGATCCTCACCACGGCCGCTCCGCACTCCAGGATCCGGCGGATCAGCTCCTGGTGGCGGGGCTTGTCCAAAACGATGGTGACGAGCTGCTCGACGGGCTTGCCGAGGGCCTCGGCGATCCGCCGCAAGTTCTCCTCCATCGGCGCCTCGATGTCGATGGCACCCGCAGCTCCGGGGCCCACCACCAGCTTGTCCATGTAGAAACCGGAGGTGCCCCACAGCGCACCTCGGGGCGCGGTGGCGAGCACGGCGATTGCGCCCTCTGCCCCGTGGGCGCAGAAGTTCGTTCCTTCCAGGGGGTCGATGGCGAGGTCCCAGCCCCCACCGGCGCCGGTGCCCAGCTCCTCGCCCTGGTACAGCATCGGGGCGTCATCCTTCTCGCCTTCGCCGATCACCACCCGCCCACGCCCGGGCACTTCGGCCAGGGCGGCTCGCATGGCGGCGACGGCATCGGCGTCGGCGGCGTTCTTGTCCCCTCGGCCCACCCACCCGAGGCAGGCCATGGCCGCGGCCTGGGTGGCGGTGAGGAGGTGCAGGGCGAGCCCGTCGGGGTCGCGGTGCGGCTCGTCGGGAGGGGCGGTGGAGCCCTCGGCGGCTTCGACCGGTGTCATGGCTGATCCTCGGTGGGCGGGTCTGAGAGTGGGTCGGACATTACCCGAGGCGACGCTGACCGTTCGCCTCGACGGGCGCAGTGGCGCCACGTCCGCCAACCGGAGCGGGCCGGGGGGGACGGCGTGACCAAGCTGTTTCCTCACGGACACGGTGCCGTTACGCACGGGGCGGAGACTGCGTCCATCGACAGCGAGCGGCACGGCGGCCCGAGGACCTGGCCTGACGTCGACGCCCGCACGGCAGAGGAGGTCAGAGGATGGAGTTCGGTCGTGCTCTCCGAGGGGGGGAGCTCGTCGCTCGGTCCGTTCGTGGTGGTGGCCGTGACGACCGGCGCGTTGATCGTTGCGCGTGTACGGGTAGCAGCGAGCGCTCGCTGCCGCAGCAGAGAGCAGGGAAGAGCGAGACGCCGACCAGCACGACGACCGTGGTGCCGGCGCGGCAGACGACCCTGAGCAGTACGACGACACTGCTCTCCACCACCACGAAGCCGCCCGTTACGACGACCACGACACAGGTCCGGGCGCCGGTCTACGACGCCAACGGGATTCCACAGGTCACGGCATCGCCCCGGCAGGGCGGGGTGGGAGCCACGGTCCACGTCGACGGGTACGGCTTCACCGACCCGCACTGGAGGGACCCGGGCCCCCCGCTGTGGCTGTCGGGGGCGGGTGGTGATCCTGGCTGTCTCGTCTATGCCGAGGCCCAGCACACCGTGCGAGTCACGCCCGACGGTCGTCTCCACGGCGATTTCGTCGTTCCCTCCCACGGTGGATGCCGACAGAGCGGCGTGAGCGAGTTTGCACTCAGCCCCGGCACCTACGCCATTGTCTTCCAGTGCACGGTCTGCACCATCGGCACCTTCGAGGTGACGGGGAGCGGCCCATCACCGTCTGCCGAGTGCACGACGGTCGGGTTCACGCCCAACAGTGACGACGTGGCGAGCAGCATCGTCGCCACTGGCCTGTCGTGTGACGAAGCCGAAGCCTTCGTCCGCAAGATCGGACCCTCGGTCGGTCCGTTCGGGCCAGCCCGAATCGAGCTCGACGGCTTCGAGTGCGTACTCACCCGCACCGACGACGTCGAGTTGGCTCACGGCTTCTACGAGTGCACCAGCGGCTCGAAGCGAATCACCTTCGTCCGGTCGTGAGCAACCGGCCGATGCGGCGGTCCGCGTGGCGAGGTCCTGCCACGCGGACCGCGAGGGTGGTACCCGCTGTCACCGTCACCGGCCGGCAGGCGTTCCGCCGGCGGGGGGAGGGGGCAGGAACAAGGGCATCCGCCAGCTCCAAGGAGGCCTCGTGCCCACGAACATCGACCGTGACGACGTCCGCCGGCTGCTCGACGAGGGCGGGGTGCTGGTGGAGGTGCTCGAAGCGTCCCAGTACCGGGCTGCCCACCTTCCCGGTGCCG
>JAHWJR010000278.1 GCA_019348335.1 Actinomycetota bacterium | reverse complement strand
GCCAGCAGCTCCCGCACCCGGGCCACGACGTCGCCGGCCGGCACCTCGTCCTGGGCGTCGCCGGAGTCGTCGCCCCGGAGCCGGCGCAGCGACACCACGCCGCGGGCGTGCTCGTCGGCGCCGACGATGAGGGCCAGTCGGGCGCCGGAGCGGTCGGCCAGCTTCATCTGGGCCCGCATGGACCGGGACCCGAAGCCACGGTCGGCGCTGACGCCCCCCTTGCGGAGCTCCCACACCAGGTCTCTGGCCTTCCCGCCCTCGGTCACGTCGACCACCCAGACGTCGACGCTGGCCGCCGGCGCCGGGAACCTGCCCTCGGCGTCGCACGCCAGCAGCACCCGCTCGATGCCGGTGCCGAACCCGACGCCCGGGGTGGGCGGGCCACCGAGGGCCTCGGCCAGCCCGTCGTAGCGGCCGCCGGCGCCGATGGTGCTCTGCGCCGCCTCCAGGTCGTCGGCCTGGAACTCGAAGGCGGTGCGGGTGTAGTAGTCGAACCCCCGGGCCAGGCGGCTGTCGAGGGTGAAGGCCACGCCCAGGCTCCGCAGCCCGGCCTGCACCGCCTCGAAGTGGGTGGCGCAGTCGGCGCAGAGGTGGTCCACGATGCGCGGCGCCTCCACCGTGGCCGTCCGGCACGCCTCCCGCTTGCAGTCGAGCACCCGCAGCGGGTTCTGGCGGCGCTCCTTGCGGTGGTCGGGGCACAGCTCGGCATCGCGTTCGAGGAGATAGGCGTCGAGCAGCTGGAGGTACGCCGGCCGGCACGCCTGGTCGCCGATGGAGTTCAACAGCAAGGTCACCCGCTCGAGGCCCACGCGGTCGTAGAGCGCCCGCACCAGGGCGATGACCTCGACGTCGACCTCGGGGTCCTCGGAGCCCAGCACCTCGGCACCGAGCTGGTGGTGCTGGCGGTAGCGGCCGGCCTGGGGGCGCTCGTAGCGGAAGCTGGGGGCGGCGTACCAGACCTTCCACGGCGGGACGGGACGGTGCTGGACGTAGGCCCGCACCACCGAGGCGGTGCCCTCGGGGCGCAGGGCGAGGTGACGCCCCCCCTTGTCGTCGAAGTCGTACATCTCCTTGCGCACCACGTCGGTGCTCGCTCCCACGCGCTCGAACACGCCGATGTCCTCGAACATGGGGCTGACGACCAGCCCGTAGCCCGCCCGGCTCACCACGTCGGCGAAGCCCCCGACGAGCGCCTGCCAGCGGGCG
The DNA here is from genome assembly GCA_019348335.1 of Actinomycetota bacterium. Taxonomy (GTDB): domain Bacteria; phylum Actinomycetota; class Acidimicrobiia; order Acidimicrobiales; family CADCSY01; genus JAHWJR01. The sequence goes on along the minus strand of JAHWJR010000278.1, from coordinate 1,313 downwards.
GTCTCGGGAGGCAGGACGTCGCGGGTCCCGGTCGGGGCCTGGAACAGGGGCACGGGGGGCGAGGCTACCGTCAGCGGCCCAGTGGCCCCTTCCCCTTCCCCCGCCTCCACCGGGGCGACGCCCCGGCTCCACACCTGGCTCCAGGCCCCGGTGGTCAGCGTGGCCGCCGTGGTCATCGCCTCCGGCTTCGGCCAGTTCGGCGCGGTGGCCGCCCTGGGCGACGTGGCCGCCGCCTTCGGCGAGGTCACCGAGGGGGCGTCGGTGGCCGAGCAGGCCGGGCTGTCGGGGACCGTGCTCGGGCTGGGGCTGGCCGCCATCCGCCTGGCCTCGCTGGCCAGCCTGCCTCTCGCCGGCCTGGCCGACCGCCTGGGCCGCAAGGCTGTGGTGCTGGGCCTGGCCGCTGCCGGCCTGGCGCTGACCGCCGCGGCCTCCCTCAGCCCCGGCTACTGGTGGTTCGTCGCCGTGTTCGCCCTGAGCCGACCCTTCCTCAGCGCCACCACCGCGGTCGCCCAGGTCACCACCGCCGAGCACACCGCCGCCGGCGACCGGGCGCGGGCGCTGGCCCTGACCGCCGCCGGCTACGGCGTGGGCGCCGCCCTGGTGGCCGTGGTGCGGGGGGCGGCCGGCGACGCCCTCGGTTTCCGGGGGCTGTTCGCCCTGGCTCTGGTCCCCCTCGTGCTGCTGCCGGTGCTGGCCCGGTGGATGTCCGAGCCCGACCGCTACCGCCACCAGGAGGTCGCCGGCGAGCCGGCGCTGCCGGTGCTGGGCGTGCTGCGGGGCGAGTGGGGCCGGCGCCTGCTGATCATGGCCGCCGTGGCCTTCGCCGTCGGCTTCGTCACCGGCCCCGCCAACAGCTTCGTGTTCGTCTACGGCGAGAACGTGGTCGGCCTGTCGCCGGCCGCCACCGCCGTGCTGGTGGTGGCGGCACTGCCGGCCGGCCTGGCCGGCCTGGTCCTGGGGCGCTGGGTGGCCGACCGCTGGGGGCGCCGGCCCTGCGCCGTGGGCGGCCTGGTGGGTCTGGCCGCCGCCGCCGTCCTGGCCTACAGCGGCAGTGCGCCGGCGGCGGTGGGCGGCGTCCTGCTCAGCGTGGTCGCCGGCTACGGCCTGTCGCCGGCGCTCGCCGCCTTCGCCGCCGAGCTGTTCCCCACCTCGGTGCGGGCCACGGTGGCGGGCTGGCTGGTGGCCGCCGGCGTGGCCGGGGCGGTCGGCGGCCTGCTCACCTTCGGCGCCCTGGCCGACCTGTTCGGCCGCTTCGCCCCCGCCGCGGTGGTCGTGGCCGCGCCGGCGCTGCTGGCCACCCTCGCCTTCGCCGG
>JAHWJR010000277.1 GCA_019348335.1 Actinomycetota bacterium | reverse complement strand
GAAAGTCGTTACGCCATTCGTGCAGGTCGGAACTTACCCGACAAGGAATTTCGCTACCTTAGGACCGTTATAGTTACGGCCGCCGTTTACCGGGGCTTAGGTTCAGAGCTTCGCCCTTGCGGACTAACCCCTCCCCGTAACCTTCCGGCACCGGGCAGGCGTCAGAGCGTATACAGCGCCTTTCGACTTCGCACGCTCCTGTGTTTTTAGTAAACAGTCGCTTTCCCCTGGTCTCTGCGACCCCATCGGGCTCCGGACGCGAGGTCCTTCACCCTACGGGGGCCCTCCTTCTCCCGAAGTTACGGAGGTATTTTGCCGAGTTCCTTAACCACAGTTCTCCCGATCGCCTTGGTATTCTCTACCTGCCCACCTGTGTTGGTTTGGGGTACGGGCACCGTGCCAGCTCGCTAGAGGCTTTTCTCGGCAGCATGGGATCAGTGACTTCGCCTGAATCGGCTCGGCTTCGCGTCTCAGGATGTATGGGGTCCGGATTTGCCTAGACCCCTCCCTACACGCTTACCCCAGGACAACCATCGCCTGGGTTCACCTACCCTCCTGCGTCCCCTCATTGCTTGCCGCCCCAAGGTGGGTCGGTTCGTCCACCCGAAGGTGGACAGCCCCTTAGCAACCCCGGTTTGGCATGGGCGCGGACACGGTGGTACCGGAATATCAACCGGTTGTGCATCGACTACGCCTCTCGGCCTCGCCTTAGCTCCCGACTTACCCTGGGTGGATTAGCCTTCCCCAGGAACCCTTGGGCTTTCGGCGGAGGGGTTTCTCACCCCTCTCTCGCTACTCATACCAACATTCTCACTCGGTCACGGTCCACGCCGGTTTCCACCGACGCTTCTCTCCGAGACCGACGCTCCCCTACCACGCTCCGCTTTCGCGGAACATCCGCAGCTTCGGCTCCAGGCTTGAGCCCCGTTACATTGTCCGCGCAGGATCACTCGACCAGTGAGCTATTACGCACTCTTTCAAGGGTGGCTGCTTCTAAGCCAACCTCCTGGCTGTCTCGGCAATCCCACATCGTTTTCCACTTAGCCTGGAATTTGGGGCCTTAGCTGGCGGTCTGGGCTGTTTCCCTCTCGACCATGAAGCTCATCCCCCATGGTCTCACTGCCGGGTTCTGGAGCAGCGGCATTCGGAGTTTGGTTGGGTTCGGTAAGCTTGTGAGCCCCCTAGCCCATCCAGTGCTCTACCTCCGCTGCTGAACACCCGACGCTGCACCTAAATGCATTTCGGGGAGAACCAGCTATCACCGGGTTTGCTTGGCCTTTCACCCCTATCCACAGGTCATCCCCCCAGTTTTCAACCTAGGTGGGTTCGGCCCTCCACGAGGTCTTACCCCCGCTTCAGCCTGCCCATGGATAGATCACCCGGCTTCGGGTCTACCGCACGCGACTGAACGCCCTGTTCAGACTCGCTTTCGCTCCGGCTCCCCTTCTCAGGTTAACCTTGCCACGCACGGTAACTCGTTGGCTCATTCTTCAAAAGGCACGCCATCGCGACCATGGACCGAAGCCCATGGCGACGCTCTGACTGCTTGTAAACCAACGGTTTCAGGATCTATTTAACTCCCCTCCCGGGGTGCTTTTCACCTTTCCCTCACGGTACTAGTTCGCTATCGGTCGCCTGTGTGTACTTAGCCTTACGAGGTGGTCCTCGCAGATTCACGCCGACTTTCACGGTTCCGGCGCTACTCGGGATGACGGCTCGAGTCTGAGTGCCTTTCGCGTACGGGGCTCTCACCCGCTGTGGCGCGCCATTCCAGAACGCTTCCGCTAGGCATCAGATTGGTAACTCGACCAGAGGGTCTGGTGCCCCTCCATGCCGGTCCCACGACCCCGAGTTGGCAACGCCACCAGGCTTTACCACCAACTCGGTTTAGGCTCTTCCCGTTTCGCTCGCCGCTACTCAGGGAGTCGCTGTTGCTTTTTCTTCCTCGGGGTACTCAGATGTTTCAATTCCCCCGGTTCCCTCCACTGGCCCTATGTGTTCAGACCAGGGTGACACCCCATGACGGGTGCCGGGTTTCCCCATTCGGACATCCACGGATCGAAGCTGGGCGGCAGCTCCCCGTGGCTTTTCGCAGCTAGCCCACGTCCTTCATCGGCATCAGGCGCCAAGGCATCCACCGTTGGCTCTTTATAGCTTGAAAAAACAGATGCTCGTGCTCGCTATCGAATTCTCAAGGAGCCCCGACGAAGCGCAGCGAAGCTGCTTGCTTCATCGGAACGGAAAGGACGGCCGCCGAAGGCGGCACGTTGCCTTTGACCGTGCCCGAAGGGCACGAGAGAGCGCAGCTCTGTGCGCTCCCTCAAAACGGAACAGAGGGGGTTCGGGTCGACGGACGAACGACCGGGAGGCCCGAAGACCTTCTACCGATTGCGCGGCCGGCGGCCGAGAGGCGAGTGATCGACTCGGGAGTGCACCGGCTCACCGACCGAGTGGCCGATGAGCGATGGTGTGCTCCTTAGAAAGGAGGTGATCCAGCCGCACCTTCCGGTACGGCTACCTTGTT
>JAHWJR010000276.1 GCA_019348335.1 Actinomycetota bacterium | reverse complement strand
GCTCCGGGGCGGTGCGACCGACGACGACCTGGCCGCGGCGGTCACCGCCTGTGTCGCGGCCAAGGGCCCGGGGCACCAGATCGGCTCGGTGACCTTCGTCCAGCCGCCCCGGACCATGTCCCAGATCGGCGGCTGAGGCGCCGTCCGGCACCCGGGCGCGCTGGCCGCCAGGCTGCGGGCGAGCGGGGCGGCGGGCGCGCCTACACTTCCCGACGTGTCCGGGCGGGAGCTGACGCACCTCGATCCGTTGGGCCGTGCCCGCATGGTCGACGTCAGCCCCAAGGAGGCGAGCCAGCGCCGGGCCCTGGCCCGTTGCCGGGTGTTCATGCAGCCCGAGACGGCGAGCCTCGTGGCCCGCGGAGCGGTGAGCAAGGGCGACGTGCTGGCGGTGGCCCGGGTGGCGGGGATCCAGGCGGCCAAGCGCACGGCTGACCTCATTCCCTTGTGCCACCCGCTGCTGGTGGGGTCGGTGTTCGTCAACTTCACCATCGACGACGCCTGGATCGAGATCGAGGCCCAGGTGGAGACCGTCGACCGGACCGGGGTCGAGATGGAGGCGCTCACCGCCTGCTCCGTGGCGGCGTTGACCATCTACGACATGTGCAAGTCGGCCGACCGGAGCATGACCATCGGCGACCTCACGCTGTGGGAGAAGACCGGTGGTCGCTCGGGTGTCTACCGCCGCCCACCCGAGCCCGGCGGGCCCCGCTCCGACGCCTGAGACCGTTCTCGGGGTTGTGACCCGCCGGTCGCCGTAGTAGAACCGCAACGCGAACGTCATCGGGGGGCGGCACTCACAGCATCCACCCGGAGCCGGAACGGTCCGGGTACGGTCAACGAAGAAAGCAGAGGGCGGAGCGTGTCACTGGTGGTTCTGGTCATCCTTGCCATCGTCTGGGCGGTGTTCCTGCTCCCGCAGCTCTTCCGGGCGCGGGCGGAGCGTTCCAGCGACTCGATCGGCAACTTCCGCCACCAGCTGTCCGTGCTCGAGCGCACCACCCCCGCCGCCCCGCGGTCGGTGACCCAGCTGCGCCCCGTCTCCGGGCCCCGGTCCTCCGTCACCGGCAACGGCTCTGCCCGTGGTCGCCACGTGGCACCCGAGCCCCGTCAGGTTGCTCCGGCCCCTCGCCCGGCCGCTCCTCGCCCCCGCCACGTCCCGAACCGAGCGCTGGTCCGCAAGCGTCGGCGGGACGTCTTCTGCGGGCTCCTCGTCGCCATGGGCGCCACCCTCGTGCTGGGCCTCATCCCGTCGCTGCGGATGGTGCTCCTGCTCCACGTGGTGGTCGACCTGCTGTTCGCCGGTTACGTCGCCCTGCTCGTCCGGGCCCGCAACGTCGCCGCCGAGCGCGAGCTCAAGGTCCGCTTCCTCCCCGGCGTGGTCACTCCCCAGCCGGCCCTCCTGCTGCGCCGCTCGGCCAACTGAGCCGTCGGCCACAGGGCGACGGCAGCGGGCCGGCGCCACCCTCGGCGAGGCAGGCATGAGCACGGCCGAGGCCATGGCCGATGCTGCCCAGAGGCTCCTCGACGGGCTCGGAGCGGAGCAGCGAGCGGAGGCCACCTTCCCGTTCCCGGCCGAGGCGGAGCGCCGGGACTGGCACTACCGGCCCAGGAACCGGCCGGGCCTGGCGGTGTCGCGCATGGACAGCATTCAGCGCTGGTCGGCCTACCGCCTGCTGGCCTCCGGCGTGAGCCCGACGGCGTTTGCTTCGGCTGCCGCCATCGTGGCCCTGGAGGACGTGCTCGACGAGGAGGAACGCCACCGGCGCCGGCGCCACGCCCTCGACTACAGCGTCAGCATCTTCGGCCAGCCCGGTGAAGGTGCCTGGGGCTGGCGCTTCGAGGGCCACCACCTCTCCCTGCACCACAGCGTCGTCGACGGCGAGGTCCGGTCGGCGCCACAGTTCCTGGGCGCCTGCCCAGCTCGTGTCGACGTGGCCGGGCACCCGGTGGTCCAGCCCCTGCGGGCCGAGGAGGAGCTGGCCTGGACGCTGGTGGGCGCCCTCGACCGGTCGGAGCGAGCCGCGGCCATCCTCGAGGGCGAGGCACCACCCGACATCGTCACCGGCAGCGCTCCCGCGGTGACGGGGTGGCTCGAACCCCGGGGCGTGGCCGGCTCCGAGCTGGGGGGCGAGGCCGCCGGCGCGCTCGGTGCGCTGGTCGAGGTGTACCTCGGCCGGTTGCCGGCCGAGGTGGCCGAGACGGAGCGACGGGCCCTGGGCGACGGCGACGTCCACTTCGCCTGGGCGGGAACCACCGAACCCGGGGGCCCGCACTACTACCGGCTCCAGTCGCCGACCTTCCTGGTCGAGTACGACAACACCCAGGACGGCGCCAACCACGCCCACAGCGTCTGGCGCTCGCGTGCCGGCGACTTCGGCGCCGACCTGCTCCGCCGGCACCACGAGGACCACCACCCGCCCCGTTAGCATGAGCACCCCGCGGGGGTGTAGCTCAGTTGGCAGAGCGCTACGTTCGCAACGTAGAAGTCGGCGGTTCGAATCCGCTCACCTCCACCAGTCCGTCTTT
>JAHWJR010000275.1 GCA_019348335.1 Actinomycetota bacterium | reverse complement strand
CAAGAAGGTCGAGCCACCATGGTTCGCCACGCCTCCGATGTGCCGCATCAGCGGGTTCGCAGGATTCAGTCCTCTCGGAACGGCGTTAGTGTCCTCGGGCCGCTCGATAACCGGCGCAGTGTGCTCGCAGGCCGCCCGATAACACGCTCAATTCACGCACAGCCCGATGAGGCGCCCTTCCCGATGCGTCGCCGTGGAGCGGAACCGTGCTGCACCAGGTTCCATTCCGAATTCGTCCAACTCGGCGAGGATCACGCCCGTCATTTTGTGGCAAGCGCATGCGGCTGCCCGTTCACGGCGCCTGATCTCCGGCCTTCGCGGGACAACGTCGCTGACCACGTAGGCAGCGTTGCCTCGGCCCGGCGTCAGCGCTCCACCAGGGCGCCGAACCGGTCCAGGTAGCCGGAGAAGGCGTCGGTCACCTCGTCGGGGACCAGCCCGAAGTCGGCGCCCTGGTAGCGGTGGACCCCCTGATGGTGGCGGGGGTGCTCGGCGAGCCAGTCCCCCACGGCCGCCTCGACGTCGGCACCGAGCGGCCGGCCGAGATGCTGGTAGAGGCTGGCCAGCACCTCGATCGGCTCCCGCGCCAGCGCCGGGTACGAGATGTCGACGAAGGTTCCCTCCGGGCGCCCCGAGTCCCGCACCGCCAGGGCCCGGTCCATGGCCAGCGCGCTGCGCTCCAGGGCCTGGCGCCCGCACACCGCCGGGTCGACGTCGTCGCTGTAGGGCCGGCGGATGGTCGTGACCAGGCTGGCGTAGGACGGCACCGCCTCCAGCGGGTGGCGGTGGCAGTGCACCACGGTGGCGCCCGGGAGCACCTCGAACAGGGCGTCGAGGTGGCCCAGGTGGCTGGGCGACTTCAGCACCCACCTCCGCTCGGCGGCGCCGGTGCCGGCGAGCACCTGCAGCTGGAGCCGGTAGAAGGCGTAGGCCTCGGAGAGATCGGCGGAGTTGAGCCACGCCGAGTAGTCCCGGGCGTCGAACATGTCGTCGAAGTGCTGGCTGGCGAAGGTGTTCTGGAGCAGGGCGTCGCACTCCTCGGGGCCGCGGGCGCTCAACCCGTGGATGGCCTCGAACCCCGGCGCCAGCTCGTACAGCTTGGCCAGCCACGCCTCGGCCTGGCCGATGCGGACCTCGGCGGACGGCGTCCGGGGGGCCACGGGCACGGGTCGCAACGCCTCCCAGACCCGCAGCACCCGATGGGCCGGGTCGAGGGCGAGCAGGTTCTGCACCAGGGTGGTGCCCGTCCGGGGCAGCCCGGTGATCACGATGGGCCTGCCGAGGGCCCGGCCGGCCACGTCGGGGTCGGCGTCGGCCACGGCCCGGACGGCCAGCAGGTTGCGGAGGTGGCGCAGGACGACCTTGGTCAGGACCTCGGCGCCGGTGGCGTTGAGGCGAGCCGTGCGCCGGCACGACTCGACCAGGAGCTCGAGCGCCGGCAGGAACCCGAGGCCGCCCCAGTCGTCGACGTCGACGCCGGCCCGGGCGGCGGCCTCGTCGAGCAGCGCCGGCACGGACGGGACCTCGGCAGCCGGCGGCACCGACGGGATGGTAGCCAGGGCCCGGTGCCCGGCCCTTCGCCCGACGAGCTCGCCACGGAGGCCGCCGCCGCCCTGGTTGACCTGTTCCCGCCCTTCGTGCGCGTGGCGCTGGTGCCGGTGGCGGATCGTCGGCCCGCCTGGGCGGAGGAGGAGGCCGCCGTCGACCGGGCCGTGCCGTCCCGGCGCCGGGAGTTCCTGGCCGGGCGGGCGGCCGCCCACGCCGCCCTGGCCGCCATCGGTCGGAACGAGGGCCCGGTCGGCGTGGGCCCCCGCCGCCAGCCGCGCTGGCCCGCCGGCGTGGTCGGCAGCATCTCCCACGCCGGCGCTTGGGCCGGCGCGGTGGTCGCCGGGAGCGAGCACGCCCGGAGCCTGGGGCTCGACATCGAGGTGCTCGACCCGCCACTGCCCGAGGACGTCGAGCGTGCGGTGGCGGGGCCGCTGGTGGCGGAGCCGAGCGGCCACCCGCTGGACGCCTACGCCACCAAGGTGGCCTTCAGCGTCCGCGAGGCGGTGTTCAAGTGCCTCTTCCCCGCCACGGGGCGGCTGCTCGAGCCGACCGACGTCGCCGTCGAGCTCGACCTCCGGGAAGGCCGGTACCGGGCGGTGGTCAGTGGCCGCTTCCGCCGGCCTGAGTCGGCCCTGCCGCCGATCCAGGAGGTCCCCCTCGCCGGGCGCTTCGCCGTGATCGCCGGCCACCTGCTCACCGGCGCCTGTGTTCAGGCCGGCGGTGCCTCCGCCGGCGGGCCGGTCCGGACGTAGCTGGCGATCGAGGCGGCGACCGTGGCCGGGTCCTCCAGCGGGCCCAGGTGACCGAGGCCGGGGAGCTCCTCGGTCGAGGCCCGGGGCAGGCGGGCGGCGATCTCCCGGACGGAGCCCGGCAGGCACGCCTCGCTCGCCCCACCGCGCGCCAGCAGGACCGGGCACCTCACCTCCCCCAGCCGGCCGAAGCAGTCGTGAGCGGTCGCCATCTCGTAGATCCGCGCCTCGT
>JAHWJR010000274.1 GCA_019348335.1 Actinomycetota bacterium | reverse complement strand
TGGTGGTGGTCGGCGTCGTCGGGGCCCTCGACGCCAGCTTGCGGGCATCGGCCACGAGGTGGTCGTCGCCCCGCCGGCGCCGGGCCACGTCGGGCGCGGCAGCCGTGTTGGTGGCAGTGTCCCTGACGGTCGCCGGCTGGGCCGCGACCCGGCCCCCGCCGTCGCCTGAGGCCGTCGCCGCTCCCGCCGGCGACGTCGCCGGCGCCGACAGCCACCACGGAGCCGACGACTCCGATGTCGTCGCCGCGGCGACCGCCCAGCAGAAGGCCGAGGCCGACGCCCTGGTGACGGCCACGAACCTCGCCCTGGCGAGCGCCGGCTACGAGGACGTGGGCCAGGCCGAAGCCGCCGGGTACCGCCCCGTCCAAGCCCCGGCCTCGGGCCTGGTCCACTACGTGCATCCCACCCACCTGGCCAGTCCGGCCGTGCTCGACCCGTCGGCACCGGAGTCGCTCGTCTACCTCAGCACCCCGGACGGACCCGTGCTCCAAGGCGCCATGTACATCCTGCCGTCGGTGGAGAGCCCCGTCCCCGACGTCGGAGGCCTGGCCGCGCACTGGCACGCCCACGACGACCTGTGCTTCTCGACCACCACGGCCATGATCGTGGGCACGACCAACCCCGACGGAAGCTGTCCGCCGGGCGCCCGCAACCAGGCCACCCCACCGATGCTCCACGTCTGGACCATCGACCACCCCGAGGGACCCTTCGCCGGCCTCTGACGGCGGCGCCACCGCCCGGGCTCAGTAGCCCAGGGCGGGGTCGACCAGGCCGACGAGGTCCTGGCCCCGGCGGTAGCGATCGACGTTCTGGCGGACGCGCTCGGCGAGCAGCGGCGCGGCCATCTCGGTGGTGTTGGCCACGTGGGGCGTCAGCAGGCAGTTGTCCAGACGCCACAGCGGGTGGGTGGCGGGCAGCGGCTCGGGCTCGGTGACGTCGAGGGCGGCCCCGCCGATCACCCCCTGTTCGAGGGCGGCCACCAGCGCGTCGGTGTCGACATGAGCACCCCTGGCCACGTTCACCAGCCAGGCGTCTCTGTCCATGCGATCGAGCTCCTCGGCTCCCACGATGCCGACCGTCTCCGGGGTCAGGGCCAGGGTGAGCACCACCAGGCTGGCGCCGGGCAGCACCTCGTGGAGCTGGTCGGGCCCCACCACCCGGCGGGCGCCGGCGACCGGGGCCACGTGGCGCCGGACCACGGTGGCATCCACCCCGAAGGGGCCCAGCAGCGACAGCAGGGCCCGGGTGATGCCGCCGCCCCCCACGATGGTGACGCTCGCGCCCATCAGCCGCTTCCCCGCCTCGGGGCCCCACTCCCGGGCCCGGGCGCGAGCGGGAAGCGCCCGCAGGCCGGCCAGGCCCAGGGCCAGGGCGTGCTCGGCCACCGGCTCGGCGTAGGCGCCCTTGGCGCTGGTCCACGTGCGACCGTCACCGAGGAGGTCCTGGAAGTTGTCGACCCCGGCAAAGGGCAGCTGGACCCATCGCAGGTCGGGGGCGTGCTTCAACAACTGGGCCAGCCCTTCGGCGTCGACGGGATCGGTCCACACCAGCGCCTCGGCGTCGGCCGGCTCGACCAGCTGGCCGCCTCCGTCGACGACGGCGGTGGCCAGGGCAGGGACCCGCTCGGGGGCGAGGGCGCAGGCGAGGGGGCGCAGAGCCACGGTGGCGCGGCTCAGCCGGGGAGGGTCTCGCCGCCGATCGGAGCGAGCACCTCGCCGGTGTAGTAGCTGGACAGACGTTCGGCGGCGAAGAACACGTAGCTCGGGGCGATCTCGTCAGGCTGGCCTGCTCGGCCCATGGGCGCCTGCTGCCCGAACGACGACGCCTTCTCGGGCGGCATGGTGGCCGGTATCAGCGGTGCCCACACCGGACCGGGTGCCACGGCGTTGACGCGGATCCGCTTGTCGACCAGGTTCTGCGCCAGCGAGTACGTGAAGGCCAGCACCGCTCCCTTGGTGGCGGAGTAGTCGAGGAGCGTCTTGTTGCCACGGAGGCCGTTGACCGACGCGGTGTTGATGATGGCGCCGCCCTCGGGGAGGTGCCGCAGCGCCGCCTTGGTCGTCCAGAAGTGGCTGTAGACGTTGACCTTGAACGTGTAGTCGAACTGGTCGGAGCTGATGTCCTCGAGCGACTCCGCCGGGTTCTGGGTCCCGACGTGGTTGACGAGCACGTCGAGGCCACCGAGCTCCTCGACGGTCCGCTCGACGATCTCGGTGGCGTGCTTCTCGTCGGCGAGCTCGCCGGGCAGCAGCACCGCCCGCCGACCGGTGGCGGTGACCAGGCTGGCGGTGTGCTCGGCGTCGTCGTGCTCACACAAGTAGGCGATGGCGACGTCCGCCCCTTCCTTGGCGAAGGCGATCGCCACTGCCCTGCCGATGCCCGAGTCCCCTCCGGTGATCAAGGCCCGCTTGCCCTCGAGCAGCCCGCTCCCGACGTAATCGGCCATCTCGTCCTGCGGCTTGGGGTCCATCTCGGCGGTGGTGCCCGGTCCTGGTTGGTGCTGCTCGGGCTGCTGACCCTGCACTTCGGCCACGCG
>JAHWJR010000273.1 GCA_019348335.1 Actinomycetota bacterium | reverse complement strand
AGCCGCCGGCGCCGGCGAGGACGAGGATGGCCACCGAGAGGAGCAGAGAGCTCTCGGCGCCGGCGGGCGTGGTGTCGCTGAGGTGGCCCAGCACTGACCGGGTCGAGGTGCGCAGGGCGAGCAGGGCCACGGTGTCGCCGGCGCGGGCCACGAACCCCTCCCACACGAGCACGTAGAGCACTCCCCACAGCAGTGCCCGCCGCACCCGCAGCCCCAGCCAGGCGAAGACGCCGGCGTAGGCCACCACCCCCAGGCTGCAAGAGACCACCGTGGCCGTCACCAGCCGGAGACCGCCGCCGGTGGCGGCCGCCGCCAGGCCCAGGGGCACCACCGTCAGGGGCAGGGCGAGGGCCAGGGCGGCGCCGAGCGCGGTGGCCACGAGTTGCCACCGGGGCACCGGTTGCAGCCACAGGTACACCAGGGTGCCGTCCTCGCTGGGGTCGCTCAGCACCGAGGAGGCGAAGACGAGGGTGACCACGGGCACGAGCAGCGAGAGGCCGTAGGCGCTCACCAGGTCGGCTCCCTGGTCCGGTGACCCACCCGCAGCGTCGGCGCCGAGGTTGGCGCCCAGCAGCACGGCCACCAACCCGAGGGCGGCCAGCCCGGCCAGGCGCCCCCGACCGGCGCCGGCTCCGACGAGCGTCCGCCACAGCAGGGCCACGGTCGCTACCGGCCGACCAGATAACGGAAGACGCTCTCGAGGTCGTCGTCCAGGGGGACGAGCTCGAGCAGGCGGGCGCCGGCAGCGCGGGCCGCCGGCGCCACCATCCGCCGGAAGGCGGCGCCGTCGGCGGTGTCGACCACGACGGCGTCGGGCCCCGTCACCGTGACTCCCGCCACCGCACCGGCGGCCAGCAGTTCGGCCCCGAGAGCCTGCGGCCGGTCGGTGCGCAGGCGGATCCGCCGGGGCCGGTCCTCCATGAGGTCGCGGATGGCGTGGAAGTCGCCCTCGGCCGCCAGCCGTCCCTGGGCGAGGACGAGCACCCGAGAGCCCCAGCGCTCGACCTCCTCGAGCACGTGGCTCGACACCAGCACGCAGCGCCCCTCCTCACCCAGACGGCGGAAGAGGCCGATGAGCCGGGCCCGCTGCCGCGGGTCGAGGCCGTCGAGGGGCTCGTCCAGCACCAGGAGCTCCGGGTCGTGCACCAGCGCCTGGGCCACCTTCACCCGTTGGCGCATGCCCTTGGAGTAGGTCTCCAGGCCCCGCTCGTCCCCGGGGTCGAGCTCCACCACGCGCAGGGCCTCGGCGGCCATCGCCCCAGGGGCGGTCACGCCGTGCAGCGAGGCGGTCAGGCTCACGAAGCGCAGGGCCGTCATGGCATCGAACAGCGCCTGCTGCTGGGGCACCAGCCCGACACGCCGGTACAGCCGGTGATCGGCGCGGGGGTCGCCGCCGAAGATGCGCACCTCGCCCTGCGAGGGCGAGGCCAGCCCGCACACCAGGCGCAGCACGGTGGACTTCCCGGCTCCGTTGGGCCCGAGGAGGGCGGTGACGCCGGGTCCCAGGCTGAACGAGACCTCGGACACCGCCACCACGTCCCCGAACCACTTGGAGGCGCGGTCGAGCTCCACCACCGGTGTCATCGGTTCACCGAAAGACCGTGGTAGCGCTGCCGGAAGAACAGGCCAGCTCCGAGCGTCCACGCCAGGTTGGCGGCCAGCACGGCGGCAGTGGACAGCCCCGGAGCAGCGCCGGGCTGGCCGTAGATGCGCTGCACCAGCTCCAGGGGGATCGACGACACGTCGAGCAGCAGGAGGGCGTTGCCGTCGCCCGATGCGCCCACCGCGCTGACCACGGAGGCAACCAGCAGGACGAGGATGATCCCGGCCGAGGCCAGGGCCCGGCGGTCGGTGAGGGACGCCACGGCCAGCGCCACCGCGGTGTAGGCGGCCGAGACGGCCAGCCCGCCGGCCAGGACCCGTCCCAGGGCGACGAGGAACTCGACGGGGCCTCGGGGGCCGGCCTCGGCGAGGGTGAGCCCCACCAGCAACAGCAGGGGAGGGCCCAGGGTGACCAGTGCCAGCACCGGCACCACGGCCAGGACCTTGGCCGCCAGGTAGGTGTCGCGGGTCAGGGGCGAGGCGAGGTACATCCCCAGCATCCGGTTGCGCCGGTCGGGACAGAGCACCTCGGGCCCGACCAGCGCCACGAAGATCACGATGGCGGCGCTGATGAAGCGGTAGTAGTCGGCGGGGCCGGGCAGGAGGCCGGTCTCTTGGACCAGCCGTTGGGGGAGCAGGGCGGCGACGCCCACGAACACCACGGCCGGCACGTAGGCGATGGCCACCGACAGCAGCGGCAGGACCTTGGCCCACGGAGAGCGGCGTAGGCCCAGTGCCCGCTCGGTGCTGTGGCGGGCCAGGCTCCGGACGGCCCCGGCCGTGCCCAGGCGGGGACCGGAGTAGCGGCGGTAGCCCCGGTCGAGGATGCGGGCGTCGCTCATGCCGGCGGTCCCGTGCCGGCCGGCGAGGGCGCGCCCGTGCCGGCGCCGGCGGCCAGGAACACGTCTTCGAGCGTGGTGGTGCGGGGCTGGAGCCGGCGC
>JAHWJR010000272.1 GCA_019348335.1 Actinomycetota bacterium | reverse complement strand
TGATCTCCATGCGCCGGTTCTGGGCGGCGGACCACCGGTGGCGCTGGGGCTACACCGCGGTGGGCGGTGGCATCCTCGTGTTGCTGGCCGTCCAGGCGGTCGGCGACGTCTCCTCCCTGCTCACCTGAGCGACGTCCACGTCGCCGGGACTCTCAGGCCCACCCTCGACGACACGCCGGTAGTCGCCGTCAGGTGACGCCTTTAGCATCGCTTGGTCGGTCCCCGTCAGGAAGCGAGCCTCTTGCCGGATCTCCGTGCGTTCGGCCTCACCGACATGGTCGCCGTCAGCGCCGCCCTGCGCCGGGCGGGGGCGGGCGCCCAGTCGATGGAGGAGGCGGCGGAAGCCGTGGTGCGCCACCTCTACGACGGCTTGCGAGAACCGGAGGGCGACCGCCAGTGCGTCCTGGCGCGCTTCTACCGGACCGTGCCCCTGGAGGCGCTCGACGACGACCTTCGGCGGTTGGCCGAGGAGGCGAGCGGCGGTGACGGGCTGACGCCGGCGACCAGGTGCCTCACCCTGCTGGCCACTGCGGGAGACGAACCGGCCTGGAACGACCGGAGACGGTCGACTGGCCATCGGGTGACACCGCTGGCCAGTGAGGAGATCATCGCCAGCTTCCCGATGGTGTCCCAGTTGATCCGCCAGTTCGGGCTGGCGACCACCGACCTCCTCGAGACCGGCGCCGACCTGGCCATGACCCTCGACGAGAAGACCTACAACGTCTTCTACGTCCCCAACGCCGTGGGCAGCCCGCACATCCCCGCTCAAGGCGAGTTCGTCCTGGCCTACGGGGTGCAGTCGGTGCTCGGATTCGGGGGCATGTTGCCGACTGGCGACCTGTTCGCCATCGTCCTGTTCTCGAGGGCGCCCGTCCCGATCGACACCGCGGAGCTGTTCGCGCCGCTGGCCCTGAGCGTCAAGGTGGCGGTGCTGCCCTTCACCGGTGGACGGATCTTTCGCCCCACCGATACCCCTCCACCGCACGCGGTCGCACCCGTCCGCAGCGGGGGGCAGACCTCCGCCATCGAGCAGTTGCTCGAGGTTCACGAGCGCACCGCAGCGGAGCAGGCGTCCCGGCTGGAGGAGGCGCACCGGCTCGAGCACCGCCGCTCTCATCAGTTGCAGGCACTCGCCGCCGCCAGCGTCGTGATCGGGTCGACGCTGTCGATGGACGAGATCCTCTCCCATGTCACCGAACAGGCACGCACCATCGTCGGGGCGCACATGGCCGTCGTCAGCCTCACCGCCGATCAGGGGTGGGCACAGTCCATCAACACGGTGTCGCTGTCGGACCGCTATGCGGAGTACCGCGACTACGACGCCCAGCCCGACGGCTCGGGCATCTACGCGCTGGTGTGCGACACCAACCGTCCGGTGCGATTGACCCAAGAGGAGCTCCTCGCCCATCCCCGGTGGCGTGGGTTCGGCGCCGAGGCTCACCGCCATCCGCCGCTCCGAGGGTGGCTGGCCGTGCCCCTCGTCGCCAGGAACGGAGACAACCTGGGGCTGCTCCAGCTGTCTGACGCCGTCGAGGGAGCGTTCACCGCCGCCGACGAAGCCATCCTGGTGCAGCTGGCGCACCTGGCGTCGGTGAGCGTGGAGAACGCCCGTGCCTACGCCCGTGAGC
Source organism: Actinomycetota bacterium (assembly GCA_019348335.1). Lineage (GTDB taxonomy): Bacteria > Actinomycetota > Acidimicrobiia > Acidimicrobiales > CADCSY01 > JAHWJR01. The sequence goes on along the minus strand of JAHWJR010000272.1, from coordinate 921 downwards.
ACGACGTCGCCGCCGTGCTCCAGGAGAGCCTCCTGCCCCAGGAGCTTCCCCGGATCGACGGCATCGAGGTGGCCGCCCGGTACCTGCCGGGGACCGCAGGCGTCGACGTCGGCGGTGACTGGTACGACGTGCTGTCGGTGTCGGCCACCGAGGTCGCCCTCGTCATCGGGGACGTCGTCGGTCACGACATCCAGGCGGCGACCACGATGGCGAGGCTCCGCCACGCCATGCAGGCCTTCGCCTCCGAGGACCCCTCGCCGGCCTCCGTGTTCGGTCGCCTCAACCGGTTCGTGGCGCGACCGGACGACGACACGTTCGCCACCGCCATCTACCTGCTCCTCGACACTGCCACCGGCACCGTGCGGGCCGTCAACGCCGGGCACCCGCCGCCCCTGCTCGTCGAAGGCGGGCAGGCGAGGTACCTGCCCACCATCACGTCCCCGCCCATCGGCCTCGCTGGCTGTGGCCCCTTCGCGGAGACCGAGCTCACCCTCCCGGCGGAAGCAACGCTGCTGCTCTACACCGACGGCTTGGTCGAGCGACGGGGCGAGGGGCTGGACATGGGCCTCGAGCGCCTGCGCCGGCTCGGCGAGGCCCCGTGGGCCAACACCGCGGGCCTGCTGGACCACTTGCTGGCCGCGCTCCGGGGCTCGGAGCGCCCCGACGACATCGCTCTTCTCGCCACCCGCCGGCCGGCGCCCAACGAGGGGATCTGAGGGGCGAGGCCGGTCCCTACATTCCTCCGAAACCGGCTGTTTTCGGGCACCTCCCCCGGGGTAGAGGTTGCGCCGGTTGAGCACTCAGCTGCGCTCCGCTCTGGCTGACAGGGTTACGGCGGCCTCGGAGTACCCGAATACATCCAAGAGGAGAACCCTTACCGATGCGCAAAGCACTTGCTTCTGGCGCGCTCCTCGCCGGCCT
>JAHWJR010000271.1 GCA_019348335.1 Actinomycetota bacterium | reverse complement strand
GCGCCGTCGGTGAGGCGGGCGCCTTCGGCTTGTCGATGTACGACTACCGCACCACATCCGACGTGGGATGGGAGCTGCTGGCGCCGCAACCACCACCGCCCGGGTCGAGGTAGACGGCGCAGCTGCAGCGTTCCGGCACGTTCTCTCGTGCTCGAGCGAGCATCACCGCACGCGGCGCCCGTGCCTCCGCCTTCGCATGGCACGCCGCGTCACCGCTCCGCCGGCACCCACCGCCGCCAGGAACCCGATCGGGATGGGCAGACAGCACCCACCGACGCTGACGCGCGTCCCCCGCCTCGTACGCGTCGAGTAGTAGGGGACGGGCCCGAAGAACCCGGTACGGCCGCGGCCACGCCGGCCGGAGCGAGCTGGCTGCCGTCGTCGTGGGCCCCCACCCCCGCCGGCAGCTGCCCTGTGGACGGGCGACCGGGAGCGCTTCATGGCGAGGCCCTACCCCGCTGGGACTCGGCCTACCGCCGAGTGCCGTGCCCATACCGCCACGCCGGCAGCGCCGAAGAACGAGGGATGACCCGGCTGTTGCGCTACGCCGGCCTGGCGGCCGTGACCACGCTGTGGACCACGATCGGCGCCGGCACGCTGCTCACCGGGTTCGACCTGTTCGGCGAGCGCCCGCTCAGCTACCTGGGGACGCGCCAGCCGTCGGCCGTGCTCTTCAGCGGCGGGCTCCTGGGCGGCGCGGTGGCGCTGGTGGCGTTCCACCGCCACGTCCGGTCGCGCTACCCCGTGACCACGCTGTTCTCGGCGGCTCTGCTGGTGGGCCTGGCCGGGCAGGTGGTCGCCGCCCTGGTTCCCATCAGCGGCAACGGTGTCGGGCACCAGGTCCACACCAGGGCCGCCCTCGTGCTCGGGGCGTCCCTGCCCCTGCTCATGTGGCGCTTCGCCGCCAGCCAGCCGGCGGGCGCCTGGCGACGACGGTGCTACGGCCTGTTCTGGGCAGAGGTGGTGGCGGTGGGCGTGGGCCTGCACCTTTCGGCCCGGATGGTCGCCCCCGTGGCCGAGATCCTCCCGGCGGCCGTGTTCCACCTCTGGATCGTGGCCGTCACCGTGCACGGCACCGGCGTGCCCGCTGCCGCCGAGGCGACCGCGGGCGCCGCTCCGGGACCGGCCCGACGGCTCTCAGCTGGTCAGCCCTCGTTGCCGCACTGGCAGTAGGACGTGGGCCGGTCGCAGCCGTCGCAGCAGACCCGGCCCTCCTCGTTGGAGTGGACGCCGTGGTCACACTTCTCACAGACGCTGCCAGGGGGGATGTTGCTCATCGGGGGTCCTTTCCCAATATTGCTCGCCGACTTCCGAGCAGGAGGCCGAGCGCCGTTGTTAGCTGCACACCGTAGCTAGCACCGGTAGGGTCCTGCTGGATCACGCGCCCGACGACGCTCCTGTGCGCGCCTACGCTGTCGCCATCAGCGGGGCGGAGACGGGACGATGAGGGGCATCCGGCGGTTGCTCGTGGTGACGGTTCTCGCCTTGGTCGGCTTCGCCGCCGCCCTGGTGCGCTTCAGCCAAGCGGCCGAAGAGGGGTGCATCGCCGAGCCGCTGCCCAACCCTGCCTACGAGGTCGAGCTGGTGGGGCCCATCGAGTTCACCAAGACCAACTACGAGCTCACCATCTCGAGGGAAGGTGAGCCGGTGACCGGGGCCCGGGTGTGCCTCGACGCCGCCATGGGGGGCATGTCGGCCATGAGCCTGAACGACGAGGCCGAGGAGGTGGCGCCCGGTCGCTACGAGCTCTACCTGCCCTTCCAGATGCCGGGCCCCTGGGATGCCTCGGTGCTGGTCGACGAGCCGGGGCGGGAGCGGGTCGCCCTGCCGTTGTCCTTCGACGTCGACGACGACTGACTCAGCCGTCCTGTTCATCAGCGACGCACGAGCCGACGCCGGTGTCAACTGCCTTGGACATCACCGCGGCCAGGTCGGCCGGCTCGACCAACTGGTGGGTGGCGAAGCTGCGGAACACACCGGTGCTCGCCATTGCCACGCTGATGGCTGCCTGGGTGAGCTCGTCAGGCGCGTCGACCACGGCCAGCAGGTCGTGTTCGCCGAGCACGAAGTACATCACCTCGAGCTCGGCACCCACTGCCTCGACCGCCCGCTCCAAGCCCAAGACGGCCGCCTCCGGGTGCTCCATCAACAGCGCCCAGTGCTCGGCCGTGTGGGAGGCGGTCACCGCGTACTTCGGCACGAGGGTGACCGTCAGCCCAGGGTCGTGAAGGCGCTGGCGGGGAACTTCTCGGTGATGACCATGATGGGCCGTTGCCGGGCGCACACCCGGTAGGTCCGCCAGACCATCTCCGTATCGGCCTCGACGGCGAAGTACCCGGCGCACGAGCCAGCCGGCTCCCGGCCGACGCTGAGCACCTCCCGGAACGTCTCCACCCGGTTCTGGAGCAGCAGCGTTCCCACCGGCGTGTCCGTGGCGAGCAGCCCCTCCAGCACCGGCTGATCGAGCCGCTCGGGGACCATGAGCGAGTCGGCGCAGAGAAAGGTCCGACCGCTGTCGGCTCCTTGGAGCAGCACCGTGCGCCGCAGGACCGGACGCCCTG
>JAHWJR010000270.1 GCA_019348335.1 Actinomycetota bacterium | reverse complement strand
GTCTCTGTGGCGTGGTGGGGGTGAAGCCCACCTACGGCATGGTCAGCCGCTACGGCCTGGTGGCCTTCGCCAGCAGCCTCGACCAGATCGGCCCGCTGGCGCCCACGGTGGCCGACGCCGCCGCCCTGCTCGAGGTCATCGCCGGCCACGACCCACTCGACTCCACCTCGATCCCGGGGCCGGGGCCCGAGCTTCGGGCCTCGCTCGACCAGGGCGTCGACGGTCTGCGCATCGGGGTCATCTCCGAACTGCTGGGGGAGGGCATCGCCCCCGACGTGCGGGCCCGGGTCGAGGCGGCGGCCGACGCGCTGACGGCGGCGGGAGCCAAGGTCGAGGAGGCCAGCGTGCCCGGGGTCGGCTTCGGGTTGTCCGCCTACTACCTCATCGCCCCCGCCGAGGCGTCGAGCAACCTGGCCCGCTACGACGGCGTGCGCTACGGCCTGCGGGTCGACGCCCCCACCACCGGCGCCATGAACGTCGCCACCCGCACCGCCGGCTTCGGCCCCGAGGTGAAGCGGCGCATCATGCTCGGCACCTACGCCCTGTCCGCCGGCTACTACGACGCCTACTACGGCAAGGCCCAGAAGGTGCGCACGTTGATCATCCGCGACTTCGCCGCCGCCTACGAGACGTTCGACCTGCTGGTGTGCCCGACCACGCCGACCACGGCGTTCCCGCTCGGGGCCAAGGCGTCCGACCCTCTGGCCATGTACCTCTCCGACGTGTGCACCATCCCGTCCAACCTCTCGGGCGACCCCGCCATCTCCGTGCCCTTCGGCCGGGGCGACGACGGCCTGCCGGTGGGCGTGCAGGTGCTGGCGCCGGCGCTGGGGGAGCAGGCCATGTTCCGGGCGGCGGCGGTGCTGGAGCAGGCCATGGCCGGCGCCGGCGGTGGGGGAGCGGGCCGATGACCACCACCCAGGACGGCATCACCGAGGGTCCGGCCACCGAGGGCACCGCCACCGAGTGGGAGACCGTGGTCGGCCTCGAGGTCCACTGCGAGCTGGCCACCGCCACCAAGCTGTTCTGCGGGTGCCGCAACGCCTTCGGCGACGAGCCCAACACCAACGTGTGCCCCGTGTGCCTGGGGCTGCCCGGCTCGCTGCCCGTGCTCAACCGCCAGGCGGTCGAGCTGGCCATGCGCCTGGGCGAGGCACTGGGGTGCACGGTGCGGCCGAGCCTGTTCCACCGGAAGAACTACTTCTATCCGGACATGCCCAAGGACTACCAGATCTCCCAGTACGACCAGCCCATCAACGTCGACGGCTTCCTGGAGCTGCCCGACGGCAGCCGGGTCGGCATCGAGCGGGCGCACCTCGAGGAGGACACCGGCAAGTCGACCCACGTGGGCGGCGGCGGGCGCATCCACGAGGCCGACCACTCCCTGGTCGACTACAACCGCTCGGGCGTCCCCCTCGTCGAGATCGTGAGCCGTCCCGACCTGCGCTCGGGCGAGCAGGCCCGGGCCTACGTCAACGAGCTCCGGGCGGTGCTGCTGGCCACCGGCGCTTCCGACGCCCGCATGGAGGAGGGCAGCATGCGGGTCGACGCCAACGTCTCCGTGCGCCCCGCCGGCTCGTCCACGCTGGGAACCCGCTGCGAGGTCAAGAACCTGAACTCCACCCGGTCGCTGGGCCGGGCCATCGAGTACGAGGCCCGCCGCCAGATCGACCTGCTCACCGCCGGCGAGCGCGTGGTCCAGCAGACCCGCCACTGGGACGAGGCCGACGGGCGCACCCACGTGCTGCGCTCCAAGGAGGAGGCGTTCGACTACCGCTACTTCCCCGAGCCCGACCTGGTGCCGCTCGCGCCCGACGACGCCTGGCGGCATGCGGTGCGCCAGTCGCTGCCGGCGCTGCCGGCCGATCGCCGCCGGCGGCTGGCGGCGGCCACCGGTGTCGCCCCCGGCGACGTGGCGGTGGTGGTCGAGCGGGGCCTCGACGAGCTGGTGCTGGCGGCCCTCGACGCCGGGGGCGAGGCCCAGCGCCTCCTGGTCCACGCCGAGCACGACCTCGCCGGCGAGCCGGCCGACGCCCTCGATCCCGCCGCGCTGGCCGCCCTCACCCGCATGGAGGTGGCCGGCCAGCTCACCGCCACCCAGGCCAAGGCCGTGCTGGCGGAGCTGGTGGCCTCCGGCGGTGACCCTGCCGAGATCGCCCGGGCCAAGGGCTTCGAGGCCATGGCCGACGACGCCCTGGCCGCCGCCGTCGACGAGGTCATCACCGCCAACCCCGACGCCTGGGAGCGCTACCAGGGCGGCGACGCCAAGGTGACGGGGTTCTTCGTGGGCCAGGTCATGAAGGCCACCAGGGGCCGGGCCGACGGCAAGGTGGTCACCCGGCTGCTGCGGGAGCGGGCCGGCGCCTGAGCCCCACCCAGGCCGTCCCATCCCCGGGTTCTGGCAGCTGGAACGGTGCGGAAAGCCGCCAGTGCTGCTGCCAGAACGGTGGCTACCCCGGTGGAGAACCGGCGACGGCCCACGCGTCGCCGGCGAAGCGCCACGCCAGGGCCGCCATCCGGGTGAGCATGAGCACTCCCAGCGACGCCCACAGCCAGCCGATGC
>JAHWJR010000075.1:5238-8452 GCA_019348335.1 Actinomycetota bacterium | reverse complement strand
GACGACGCCGACACCACTGACGCCTGAGCCGCAGCCGTCGCCGCCGGGCCACGCACTGGCCCGCTGCGTCGACGAGGTCGACAGCTTCCTCTCCGACTGCTGGGGTGCTCAACCCCACCGGCGGGCGCGCCCGGACCCCGACGGCTTCGCCGACCTGTTGTCGCTGGCCGATGTCGACCACATCATCGCCACCACCGCACCGAGGACTCCGTCGTTCCGGCTGGTCAAGGACGGGCGTCCGCTGCCGCCCGGCTCCTACACGCGCTCGGGCCGAGTCGGGGGCCGGCCCTACCAGGGCGCTGCCGACGTGGCCAAGGTGTACCGGGCGTTCGCCGAGGGGGCGACGGTCGTGCTGCAGTCGCTGCACCGGTCGTGGGCGCCCCTCGCCCGCTTCTGTCGCGACCTCGAGCTGGCGCTGACGCAGCCGGTCCAGGCCAACGCCTACCTGACGCCGGCGGGGGCCACCGCCCTGGCTCCCCACCACGACACCCACGACGTGTTCGTCCTCCAGGTGCACGGGCGCAAGCACTGGGAGGTCCGCCAGCCGGTGATGGAGGCACCCCTGCCCCGCCACCACTCCCGCAAGGAACTGGCCGCCCGCCAACCCCTGCTGTTCGACGCCGACCTGGCGCCCGGTGACTGCCTCTACCTGCCCCGGGGCTTCGTCCACGCCGCCCGCACCCAGGACGACACGTCGCTGCACGTGACCGTAGGCGTGCACACGATCACCGGCCACGACGTGCTGGCGGCCGTGCTCGAGCAGGCCGCCGAGCACCCGGCGTTCCGGGCCGCGCTGCCGGTCGGCTTCGCCCGCCAGGAGGGCGCCGGCGCCCTGGCCGAGGCCGTCGACGAGTGCGTGCGGGAGGCGGGGCGGTGGCTGGCGGCACTCGACACCGGCCCGGTCGCCGCCGAGCTCCGCCACGGCTTCTGGTCACGCCGGCTGCCGCTCCTGGAGGGCCAGCTCCAACAGCTCGTCGGGCTCGACCAGCTCGACGACCGAAGCGTCGTCCGGCGCCGGCCCGGTGCGGTGTGCGAGGTCGAGCTCGGTGACGACGGCCTGCGCCTGGTCCTCGGCGACCGGGAGCTGGCCGTGCCCCTGGCTGTCGAGCCCGCCATCCGCCGGCTCGTCGACGGCGAACCGGCGCCGGTCGCCGCCCTGGACGACCTGCTCGACGCCTCCAGCCGCCTGGTCCTGGTGCGCCGGCTGGTGCTCGAGGGCGTGCTCGAGGTCGTGCCCGGTGGCGCCTGACGGGGAGACCTGCGCCACCGGCTCCGCCGCCCGGGGTGAACCGCTGATGGCCACCGCCTCGCGGGTGCGGTCCTGGATTCTGCTCGAGCAGCCGGGGGCATGGGGACCGGACGCCCTCAGCCAGAGCGGGCTCGATGCGAAGGTGGCGGCGGCGCTGGCGGCACGGTGCCGGCGGCACCAGGTGCGCCCCCTGCTCATCCGCCGCCCCGGGTTCGCCCGCCCCGGGCCCCGGCGCCAGTGCTATCTCGCCCATTCCGGCGTCCGTCGCAGCTGGGTGGAGGCCCTGACCGTGGTCGACCCTGGTGAGCTGCTCGACCTCGACTGGTCGGTGCTGGACTCCGACCGAGCGCCGGCGCTGGGACAGCAACCGTCGGCACCGGTGTCGCTGGTCTGCACGAACGGCAGGCACGACCGGTGCTGCGCCGTCTACGGGAGGCCCCTGGCCCGGGCGCTGGTGGCCGCCGGGGTGCCCGAGGTGTGGGAGTGCTCGCACATCGGCGGCGACCGCTTCGCCGCCAACCTGGTGTGCCTGCCCGAAGGCGTGTACTTCGGGCGAGTGGGGCCGGACGAGGGGCCGGCGGTGGCCGCCGACTACCGCCGAGGCCTGCTCACCCTCGATCGCTACCGCGGCCGCTCGTCCTACCCCCCGCTGGTGCAGGCGGCCGAGATGTTCGTCCGCCAGGGCAGCGGGACGAGAGCACTCGACGGGCTGGTGCTGCAGCGGGCGGAGCAGACTGGCGACCACACCCTCGACGCCGCCTTCGTGGTTGGTGCCGAGACGGTGTGGCGGGTGCGGGTCGAGCGCCAGCGCTCGACCGAGTCGCTCAACCTCACGTGCCGGTCGGCGGGACGGGCCCGGCCGTGGGAGTACTACCTGGCCGACCTGGCCCTGGAGGGACCGGTGGAGCTGGGCGGGCCGAGGAGGCGGGCGTGAAACGCCGCCCCCCAGCCTCCTCGGCCGGGTGGCATGGTTGACCACGCCGGCTCGCACCAGGGAGGTCGGGCCTGCCGCAAACAGCACGTGAGAGAGGGAGGAACCGTGCGCGCCATCGCCATCGACCAGTACGGGGGGCCAGAGGTGCTGGCGCTGCGGGACCTCGATCCCCCTCCGCTCGGCCCCGACATCGTGCACGTGCGGGCCCGGGCGGTGGGCGTGAACCCGGTCGACCACAAGATCCGGGAGGGTGGTCTCGACGCCCGCTACCCGTCCCACTTCCCCCTGGTGCCGGGCTGGGACGTCGCCGGGGTGGTCGAGGCTGTCGGCCCGGACGTCACCGAGCTCTCGCCCGGGGACGAGGTGGCGGGCTACGTGCGGCGCGACCACATCCAGTGGGGCACCTACGCCGAGCTGGTGGCGGCGCCCATCCGGACCCTGACGCTCAAGCCGCCCGGCGTCGGGTGGCGAGAGGCCGCCGCCCTCCCGCTGGCCGGGCTGACCGCGTCACAGGCGCTGAGCCGAGGGCTCGGTGGGCTGAGGGACGACGACGTGGTGCTGGTCCACGCCGCCGGCGGCGGGGTCGGCGGGTTCGCCGTGCAACTGGCCCGCCTGGCCGGGGCCAGGGTGATCGGCACCGGCAGCGAGGCCACCCACGAGCACCTGCGGGCCCTCGGCGCCGAGCCCGTCGTCTACGGGCCCGGCCTGGTCGAGGCGGTGCGGGCGCTGGCGCCAGCCGGAGTGACCGCCGTCGTCGACCTGGTCGGGGGCGAGACCCTCGGGCTGACGCCCCAGCTGCTGGCGGCGGGTGGACGGGTGGTGTCGGTGCGCGACCCCGAGCAGGTGCGCCAGCTCGGCGGGCGCTACGTCTTCGTCCGCCCCCACGCCATGGAGCTGCGGGAGCTGCTGCGCCTGGTCGCCGCCGGCTACCTGAAGGTGCACATCCAGGAGTCGTTCCCCCTGGAGCGGGCCGCCGACGCCCACCGGCTCATCGAGGGCGGCCACGTCCACGGCAAGCTGGTGCTCGAGGT
>JAHWJR010000075.1:2434-5138 GCA_019348335.1 Actinomycetota bacterium | reverse complement strand
AGGGCGGCCACGTCCACGGCAAGCTGGTGCTCGAGGTCGGCTGAGCGCCGGCGCCGGCGCACGGTGCGGCGTGGGCAGGGAGGCCGGGCCAGCGACATCCGGGGCTCTCGCCGCCTCCTGGCTCTGATCAGACCGCCGATGGACGCGACGGCTCGAAGAGATCGGTCTGCCGTTCCTCGAGCACGGATTCGAAGGCATCGAACCCTTGGCGGCGCACGAAGTCAGCCTCCTCGTCATGGATGGGCACGAGCCAGTAGAAGCGCGCTGGCGGCGTGATGCCGTCCTGCGTCGCCCACAGGCGTGGTGTCCACACTGACGGGACGAAGGTGCAGACGTGCTGCATCGGCCAGGAGCCGGTGATCGGACCGTTGAACTCGATCACCTCTCCGAGGCCGAGGCCATGCGGGGGCGCCGGGCCGCCAGAGCCCGCCAGGTTCCCCATGAACATGGCGAGGAAGTCGAAGCCCTCCATTGTCGGGACATCCTGCGGCTGGGCGAACACGAGCTCGTCCCCCAGGTCACCGTGGGCACCGGTCACCAGGCTCAGGCCGGCAGTCACGAACGTCGTCAAGTCAGGCGCAGGGACCGACTCGACTGCGTACATGTGAACGCGCGTGCGGCGCAGGGACAATCGATGCGCAGTGGACGCGTGTCCGATCCGGAGCACGTGGCGCTCCAGTCGGCCGAGCCTCCTGTGCAGGAGCGACAAGCGACGTCTTACGCCCGCCGGCGCTCGGCGGCGGTCACGGCGTTGGCCAGGAGCATGGCCACCGTCGTCGGCCCCACGCCGCCGACCCGGGGGGTGATCCAGCCCGCCACCTCGGCCACCGACTCGTCGACGTCGGGCAGGAGGCGCCGGCCCTCGTAGCGCACGCCCCCGCTCACCACCGCCGCCCCCGGGCGCACGTGCTCGGGCCGGAGGATGCCGGGCACGCCGGCGGCGGCCACCACCACGTCGGCCCGGCGGGTGTGGGCCGGCCAGTCGGGCACCCCGGTGTGCACCACGGTGAGGGCGGCGTCGGCGGTGGGCCGCTTCTGGGTGAGCAGCAGGGCCAGGGGTCGGCCGAGGGTCGTCCCCCGCCCGAGCACGACCACGTCGCGCCCGGCCACCGGCACCTGGTAGTGGGCCAGCAGCGCCTCGATGCCGGCGGGCGTGCAGGGCACCGGCCCCGGCATGGACATGGCCAGGCGGCCCATGTTGAGCGGGTGGAGCCCGTCGGCGTCCTTGTCGGGATCCATGGCCAGCAGGGCCGACTCGTAGTCGATCTGGGCCGGCGTCGGGTGCTGGACCAGCATGGCGTCGACCTCGTCGGCCTGGTTGAACGCCCGGATGGCAGCGACCAGGTCGTCCTGGCCGGCGTCACCGGCCAGGTGCTGGTGCGGCGCGGCGATGCCGAGGTCGGCGCAGCGGTCCTGCTTGACCCGGATGTAGCGGGCGCTGGCCGGATCGTCACCGACCAGGATGGTGCCGAGCCCCGGCGGGCGGCCGGCGGCGGCCAGGGCCTCCACCCGGGGGCGGAGGCCGGCGAGCACGGCCTCGGCCACGGGGGCACCGGGCATGAGCTCGGCGCTCATGCGGGCATCACCGTCGGCGGTGACGACATCAGTGCAGGAACTGGCGCTCGCCGGTGAGCACCATGGCCAGCCCCAGCCGGTCGGCGGCGGCCACCGCCTCGTCGTCGCGCACGCTGCCCCCGGGCTGGACGACCACAGCCACGCCGGCGGCGGCGGCCGCCTCGACCCCGTCGGGGAAGGGGTAGAAGCCGTCGGTGGCCGATGCCCCGCCGGCGGCCCGGCCCTCGGCCTTGGCCGCGGCGATCTCCGCTGCCCCCACCCGGCTCTGCTGGCCGGCGCCGATCCCCACCGCCTGACCCTGGTTGACCAGCACCACGCAGTTGGACTTGACGTGCCCGCACAGCCGCCACGCCAGCTCGGCGTCCCGCCACTGCTCGTCGGTGGGTGCGACCTTGGTCGCCACCTGCCACTCGTCTCGCCCCCGGGCGAAGTGCCGCGCCGACTGGGCCAGGAACCCGCCGGCCAGCTGGCGCAGGTGGACGGGACCGGCGACCGGCGGCGGGGCGGAGAGCACCCGGGTGTTCTTGCGCTTGGCGGCGAGGGCCTCGACCACGCCGTCGTCGTAGCCGGGGGCGATGACCACGTCGGCCTGGGGGCCGGCGACCATGCGCTCGGCGGTGGCGGCGTCGACCGTCGCCCCCAGGGCGACGATGCCCCCGAAGGCCGACCGCTCGTCGCCCTCCAGGGCTCGCTGGTAGGCGGTGGCCAGGTCGCCGGCCACGGCGGCGCCGCAGGGGTTGGCGTGCTTGACGATGGCCACCGCCGCCCCGGCCGGCGGGACCAGCGGCGCCAGGTCGTGGACCAGCGACCAGGCGGCGTCGGCGTCGTAGAGGTTGAGGTACGAAAGGGGCAGGCCCAGGTGCTGGACCACCTCGTCCCACCAGGTGGCCGCGCCCACCGGGCGGTAGCGGGCGCCGGCCTGGTGGGGGTTCTCCCCGTAGCGCAGCTCGGCGGCCCGCTCCAGGGCCAGGTGGATGGTCGGGGGCAGCGCCTCGCCCGCCGCCGGCTGCGCCTCGCCGCCGGGCCCGCCGGCGTCGAACCAGTCGACGATGGCGGCGTCGTAGGCGGCGGTGGCGGCGAAGGCGGCGCGGGCCAGCCGCCGGCGGGTGGCGGCGCCCAGCGAGCCGTC
>JAHWJR010000075.1:0-2334 GCA_019348335.1 Actinomycetota bacterium | reverse complement strand
CGGCGAAGGCGGCGCGGGCCAGCCGCCGGCGGGTGGCGGCGCCCAGCGAGCCGTCGGCCCGGAGCTCGTCGAGGACGGAGCCGTAGTCCGCCGGGTCGACCACCACCCCCACCCAGTCGGAGTTCTTGGCCGCGGCCCGCACCATGGCCGGGCCGCCGATGTCGATCATCTCGATCGAGGGGGCGGAACGGAAGGGGTAGAGGTTGGCCACCACCAGGTCGACCGGTGTGATCCGGTGGCGCTCGAGGTCGGCGGCGTGCTCGGGCGAGGAACGGTCGGCGAGGATGCCGCCGTGCACCGCCGGGTGCAGCGTGACCACGCGGTGGCCCAGCATCTCGGGCCACCCGGTCACCTCCTCGACGCCCTGCACCGGCAGGCCGGCCTCGGACAGTGCCCGGGCGGTCCCGCCGCTGGAGACCAGCTCCCAGCCGAGGGTGACCAGGCCGGCGCCAAGCTCCACCAGGCCGGTCTTGTCGTAGACCGACAGCAGCGCCCTCACCGTCGCTCCTCGCCGGCCGTGCGGCGCACCGTCCCGGGGCGATCACCGACGCCGGCGGAGACGGCGCCCTGGGCCTGGATGAACTCCCGGATGGTGCGGGGGTAGAGCATGCGCTCGGTCTCCTTGATGCGCTCGTGCAGGCGGTCGACGGTGTCCCCGGGCAGTACCGGCACCGCCTGCTGGGCCAGGATGGGGCCGGCGTCGACCTCCAGGGTGGCCAGGTGCACGGTGCACCCGGTGACCTTCACCCCCACCTCCAGGGCCTGCTCGACGGCGTGCCACCCGGGGAAGGCCGGCAGCAGCGCCGGGTGGGTGTTGAGGATTCGCCGGGCATAGGCGTCGTGGATGGGCTCGTCGAGCACGGTGCCGAAGCCGGCCATGGCCACCAGCTCCACCCCCCGCTCGGCAAGCACGTGCACCACCCGGGAGGTGTAGGCCCGGCGGTCGAAGTCGGGCCCGAAGCTGGACCGCTCGACCAGCACCGCCTCGACGCCGGCCAGCGCCGCCACCGAGGTTGCCCGGCAGGGCCGGTCGACGACCACGACCACCACGTCGATGTCCTCGTCGAGGATGGCCTCCAGGATGGTCCCGCTGCCGGAGGCGAGGACGGCGGTGCGCACCGGCCCGACCGTAGCGCCCTGGTGACCCCGACACCGCGGCAGTGGGCCGTCACCACGGCCCGATCCCGAGTCACCGCGCACACGCGCGGGACGGGGCGGCGGACCTCGACCTCGAAAACAGCGCAGGAGGGGCCGGATCGACCCGGCCCCTCCGACGTTGCTGCTCCTGCTCGTGGGACGGTTACGAACGCACGACACGCAGGCGGATGTCCGCGGTCGTCTGGTCGTCGTCGCAGCTTGTCCAGCTGCAGCCGAACGCATCCGTACGCACTTGCGCCCGGCCGCCGGCGAAGATCCCATCGCCCTCGACCGTCGCGCTCCATGGCGTCTCCCCGTCGCACTCCACGAAGTCGGAGAAGGAGCCGCTGATCACCTGGCGACCGACCCGCTGGCGCAGCTCCCCGGAGAACCATACGAACGTGGGCTCAGAGCACGTGACAGTGCCGGAGATGGTGGCGACACCCGTCCTGGGGTCGACGCTGCCGGTCTCGTCGACGATAACGTCGATCTCGAGAGGAGTGGGCGGAGGCGGCGGGGGAGGCGGCGCCTCACCCTGTTGCACGGTGAAGGACAGGTTTCCACCAGGCCCTCCGAAATACGATCCCGCCATGAGGTGATACGTGGTGCCGGCGACCGCCTCCCACGTCACGCTGGACTGCAGACCTTGGGCGTCGTCGTTGCAGGCGATCTGGCTGAGCGCGCCCCGGTCGCCGGTGTAGACCGACAACGTGGTGTCGTAGTCGCTTCCAAAGGTGTTGGCCTCGATGAAGCTGTCGGCGCTGGGCGTGTAGCTGTACCACACCGTGGCACCGGTCCCAGCGCAGTGGGGGTCGTCAGCAGTCGGGGTGGCGTCGATGGTGGAGATGGAATCCGTGAACGGCAGCGGTTCGACCACCGCCGTGGCGCTGTCGAAGTCGTCGTTGGACGGCTGAGCGACGGCGGTGCCGGTCAGCCCGACCATGGCGAGCGCCGTCGCCGCGAACAGGAATGGCTTTCTCATGGGTCTCTCCTCGTCGGTCGTTCTCGCGTGGATGCGGGACGTGCACAACAGACGCGCACGTTGGCGGTCTCGTAAGTACATGAGTACGGAATCTGACGTCGCCGGGCACAGTGGAGTTTTGCGGCCTAGGTGCACATGTTGGGCCCGGTTTCTCTCGCGAGAGTGCGGTAGTCGTCTGTCAGGTACGACCCTGCTGGTCGGGTTGTCCCGCCGTC
>JAHWJR010000269.1 GCA_019348335.1 Actinomycetota bacterium | reverse complement strand
ACCACGTCGATCACCAGCACCACCAGGACGAGGATCGACAGCAGCAGTGCCCCCAGCAGGAGCGCCTTGAACACGGTCCCGCCGAGGTCGAGCCGCCGGCCCTCCAGCCGGCGGCGGACGGCGTCGGTGGTAGCGGTGGTGCTGACGAGGGCCATGGCGAGCGGCCTCAGTACCGCTGGCGCACGCGGCGCACGAAGCGGTCGGCGAACAGGTTGAGCGAGAAGGTGATGAGGAACAGCAGGCTGCCGACGAAGAAGAGGCTCTGGAAGGTGAGCCCGGCGCCCTTCACCGCGTCGGTGCCTGCGGCCTGCGAGGCCATGGCGGCGGTCATGGTCAGTCCTGGGCTGAACACGTCGGTGGTGAACAGCGATCCGCCGCCGGCGCCGGCGGCGATGAACACCACCATGGTCTCGCCGATGGCCCGGGAGACGGCGATGATGAACGCCGCCACCAGGCCCGACACGGCGGCGGGGATGACGACCCGCACCGACGTGGTGATCTTGCGGGCCCCCATTCCATAGGACGCCTCGCGCAGGGCTGCCGGCACCGACCGCATCGAGTCCTCCGCCACCGAGGCCACGAGGGGCAGGGTGAGGATGCCCACCCCCACGCCGGCGGCAGCCAGGTTGAACAGTTGGGCGTCGTCGTTCAGGCGCTGGATGATCTCGGGCGAGATGAACACCAGGGCGAAGAAGCCCAGCACCACGCTGGGGATGCCGGCCAGGACCTCGAGCACCGGCTTGAGCACCCGGCGCACCCTCGGTCGGGCGTACTCGGCCAGGTAGACGGCCGCTCCCATGCCGAGGGGGACGGCGACCGCCATGGCGATGGCGGTGACCAGCAGGCTCCCGACGAACAGCGTCTTGACGTCGTAGATGCCCCGCCGGGGGAACCAGCCCTCGCTCCAGACGGTGGACCAGTCGACCTGCGTCACGAAGGTGAAGGTCTCCCGGGCCAGCGACAGCACGATCAGGGCACTGATCACGACCGACACCGTCGCCGCGGCCAGGAACGCCCGGCGCACCACCCGCTCCCGACGCTGGCGGCGAGGGTCGCCCCGCAGGTCGGTGGCGGTCAGTGGCGTGTCGACCCGCGTGCTCTCAGCCATCGTCACTCCGCGGTCGATGCCGTCGGGGGTCCCCCGGCCGGATGCTTCCTCAGCCCTCGCGCGTCCCAGTCTCGCGTGCCTCCCAGGCGTCGATCGACTCCTGCAGCTCCTCGTCCTCGAGCGCCACGTAGCCCACGTCGGTGACCGCCTCGATGCCGTCGCCGAGGTAGAAGTCGACGAAGGCGGGGATGGCCGGGTTGGCCTCGGCCTGCGCCAGGTTCACGTAGATGAACAGGGGCCGGCTGAGCGGGTACGACCCGTCGGCGATGGTCTCGTCGGTGGGAGCGACGCAGCCGTCGCCACCGTCGACCTCCAGGGTCTTGACCGAGCCCTCGTTCTCGGCGGCGAAGGCGTAGCCGACCCAGCCGAAGGAGCTGTCGGTGCCGGTGATCCCGGCGATGATCTGGTTGTCGTCGGCCTGCGCCGAGTAGTCGGGACGGGTCACCGCCTCCTGGCCGCGCTCGTCGGCGATGTCCTCGAGGGCGATCTCCACGAAGCTGTCGTAGGTGCCCGACTCCTCCCCGGGGGCGGTGATGTTGAGGGGAGCGTCGGGGAACTCGGTGTCGGAGCCCAGCTCCTGGGCGAGTGACTGGGCGTCGCTCCAGTTGCGGAAGCCCTGGGACTCAGGGCCGACGAGGGCGTACAGATCCTCGAAGCTCAGGCACTCGACGGCGTCGTTGGCCGGGTTGGTCAGCACCGCCAACCCGTCGATGCCGACCTTGAGCTCCACGAACTCGATGCCGGCCGCCTCGCACGCCTCGACCTCGCCGGGCTTGATGGGCCGGGAGGCGTCGGAGATGTCGGTGTCGCCCCGGCAGAACAGCTCGAAGCCGTCGCCGGTGCCGGGCCCGTCGACGTCGACGTTGACGCCGGGCTCGACGTCGGCGAAGAGCTCGGCCACCCGGATGGAGATGGGCTCGACGGTCGACGACCCGGAGATGCTGATGTCGCCCTGCGTCCCGTCCCCGCCACCGCTGGCGCCGCCACCGCCCACGGAAGGGTCGGCGTTGGGGCTGTCACCGCCGCCGCAGGCAGCGGCGAGCACGGTCAGCACCACGAGCATGATGAGCAGTCGCGCCGGACGGCGCTGGGCGGTGTGCAACAAGGGATCCTCCTGGTCGGGGAGCGATGGGCTCCCGCATCGGTTCGCCTCGCACGCTAGAGACGGGCGGTAACGGCGACTGAGCGCCAAGGTGAACGGCGGGTGAACGAGCTGGAAAACCTGCCGAGCCTGCACGGAGCCGCTGCCTCCGGCCGGATCGAATTCATCTTCACGCCACGAGCAGGTCCACTGGTGGCAATCGGCGCGCAAGACCGGCTTCTTAGCGTGCGCCCCATGACAACGATTGATCGACGCACGTTCCTCACCCGCAGTGCGGTGGCGGCCGGTTCGGCCACCGTCGCCTCTGGATCGCTCGCCGGGCTCCTCGCCCGAGCCGCCGGCGCCGCGCCGGGCGGCCGGGCCACGGGCTCCCGAGC
>JAHWJR010000268.1 GCA_019348335.1 Actinomycetota bacterium | reverse complement strand
ACCGTGCGCAGGTGGACCACGTCGCCGGCGCCGACCTCGTGGCGGCCGCCGGCGCCCTCGACCACCAGGTGGCCGGCGCCGGTCAGAGCCACCGCCCGCCCCTCGATGGCCCCGTCGTCCAGCGCCACCCGCACCCGCCGGCCGAGCGTGGCGCAGCGCCGGCGGTAGTCGTCGAGCACGGCCTGACGCCCCGCCGGGGCCCCCAACGAGGGGTACCGCCGGTCGAGCCGGTCGAGCCACGCCCGCAGCAACGCCTCCCGGTCGACGGCGCCGCCGGCGAGGTCCTCCAGGAACACGGCGCCGGCGGGAGGCTCCGGGGTTCGCGCCACGTTGAGGCCCATCCCCACCACCACGGCGTCGAGCCGGCTCCCGTCCACCAGCGTCTCGGCCAGGATGCCGGCCAGCTTGCCGGTGCCGCCGCCGGCGTCGTCGACCACCAGGTCGTTGGGCCACTTCAGCGCCGGGCGCACCCCGGCCACCGCCTCGCACGCCTCGGCGGCGGCCAGGGCCACGCAGGCGACGGCCAGGTGCGCGGCGCCGGGCGCCATCGCCGGGCGCAGCAGGACCGACGCCATCAGCGCCGTCCCCGGCGGCGCCACCCATGCCCGCCCCCGCCGTCCCCTGCCGGCGCTCTGATGGTCGGCCACCACCACCACTCCCTCGGGCGCCCCGGCCCGGGCCAGGTCGAGGACCTCCCGGTTGGTGGAGTCGGTCCGTTCCCGCCTCCGCACGTCGCCGAACCGGGTCGTTTCCCCCTCCGGGAGCATGGTCTGGAACCATAGGGCCGCCATGGCTCCGGCTCCGCCTCCCCTTTTCGAGAAGGTCCTGGTCGCCAACCGGGGCGAGATCGCCGTACGGATCATGCGCACCTGCCGGGAGCTCGGCATCGCCACGGTGGCGATCCACTCCGATCTCGACGAGGGGGCCCTCCACGTCCGCATGGCCGACGAGGTGCGCTCCCTCGGGGGGCGCACGGCAGCGGAGAGCTACCTCGACGTCGAGGCCGTGATCGACGCCGCCCGGGCCGCCGGCGCCGACGCCGTCCACCCCGGCTACGGCTTCCTGTCCGAGAGCGCCGAGTTCGCCCGGGCCGTGCGTGCCGCCGGGCTGACCTTCGTCGGACCGCCGGCGGAGGCCATCGAGGTCATGGGCGACAAGCTGGCCGCCCGGCGGGCGGCGGCGGCGGCCGGCGTGGCCCCGGTTCCCGGGGAGGACCAGCCGGTGACCTCGGTGGAGCAGGTCGTGGCCTTCGGCGAGGCCCACGGGTGGCCGGTGGCGGTCAAGGCGGCCCACGGCGGAGGCGGCCGGGGCCTGCGGGTGCTCGAGGGCCCGGCCACAGCCGATGAGAAGATCGACTCGGCCCGCCGGGAGTCGAGCGCCTCGTTCGGTCGGGACGAGCTGTACGTCGAGCGCTACCTTCCCTGGCCCCGCCACGTCGAGGTGCAGGTCCTCGCCGACGTCCACGGGGCGGCGGTGTGGGTGGGCGAGCGCGACTGCTCGGTGCAGCGCCGGCACCAGAAGCTGCTGGAGGAGAGCCCGACGTTCGGCCTGCCCGACGACCTGCGCCGGCGCATGGGCGAGGCGGCGGTGCGCCTGACCCTGTCGTCGGGCTACGTCAACGCCGGCACGGTGGAGTTCCTCGTGCAGGACGACGAGTTCTTCTTCCTGGAGATGAACGCCCGCCTCCAGGTCGAGCACCCGGTGACCGAAGCGGTCACCGGCATCGACCTGGTGGCCGAGCAGCTCCGGGTGGCCGCCGGCCAGCCGCTGTCGTTCACCCAGGACGACATCGAGCTGCGGGGCCACGCCATCGAGTGCCGCATCAACGCCGAGGACCCCGCCGGCGGGCGGTTCGTGCCCTCCCCCGGGCGCATCACCCGCCTGGTCGAGCCGGGCGGGCCCTTCTGCCGCTTCGACGCCGGCTACGCCTCGGGCGACGAGGTCAGCCAGTACTACGACAACCTCATCGGCAAGCTGGTGGTGTGGGGGCGCGACCGCGAGGAGGCCCGCCGGCGCATGCAGCGGGCCCTCGACGAGCTGGTGGTCGAGGGGGTGGCCACCACCGTCCCCGCCCACCGGGCCATCCTCGCCGCCCCGGACTTCGTCGCCGGCACCCACTCCACCAGCTGGCTCGAGAAGCGACTCGACCTGTCCGGCCTGGAGCCGGCGGTGGTGGCACCGCCGACCGGCGGCGACGAGGAGCCCCCTCGGGTCCGCCGTGACGTCGACGTCGAGGTCGACGGCCGGCGCTTCCGGGTCTCGCTGTGGGTTCCCGACGTCGAGCCCGCCCCGGCGGCGGCGTCCCGCTCCCGGCCCCGCCCCGGAGTGGCCGCGGCAACAGCCGCCGGCGGCGGTGGCGGCGGTGGCAGCGCCGACGGTTCGGTGACCGTGCCCATGCAGGGCACCATCGTGACCGTGCTGGTGGGCGTGGGCGACGAGGTCGAGCCCGACCAGACGGTCTGCGTGCTCGAGGCCATGAAGATGGAGAACCAGATCGCCGCCGGCACCGCGGGCACGGTGGCCCGGGTCGACGTCGAGGCGGGCCAGGCGGTCAGCGCCGGCGACGTGGTGATGGTCATCGAGTAGCG
>JAHWJR010000074.1 GCA_019348335.1 Actinomycetota bacterium | reverse complement strand
AGGAAGACCGTCGAGCGCTCGTCGCAGTAGCCGGCCGAGTTGTAGAACTCGGCCAGCTTCTCGAGCCTGCCGGCGCGGTAGCCCACCTCTTCCTCGAGCTCCCGGGCGGCAGCTGCTTCGCGAGCCTCCCCCTCGACGTCGAGCTTGCCCGCCGGGATCTCCAGCAGCTCGGTCTCGACCGCGGCCCGGTACTGGCGGACCAGCACCACGGTGTCGCCGTCGTCGAGCACGGGGACCACCGACACCGCGCCGGGGTGGTGGACGACCTCCCGCTCGAAGCTCTCGCCGTCGGGATCGACGAAGGTGGCGTCCACGAGGGTGACGACGTGGCCCTCGTGCACCACCCGCTCGCCTCGCTTGGAGAAGCCGCTCACGTGCCCCCGAGTGCGACGGCGTCGAGCTGGGGCAGGCGGGGCCGCCGGCCGTCGGCCCGCTCGAGAGCAGCGCCGATCAGCTCCCGGAACAGCGGCGCCGGCCGGTCGGGCCGGCTCTTGAACTCGGGGTGGGCCTGGGTGCCGACCCAGAAGGGGTGGTCGTCGAGCTCGATGAACTCCACCAGCCGGTTGTCGGGCGACACGCCCGAGCACACGAAGCCCGACCCCTCGAAGCGGGAGCGGTAGCGCGGGTTGAACTCGTAGCGGTGGCGGTGGCGCTCGTAGACCAGCTCCCGGCCGTAGGCGGCCGCCACCTTGGAGCCGGGCACCAGCGTGGCCGGGTAGACGCCGAGGCGCATGGTGCCTCCCATGTCGACCACCTCACGCTGGGCGTCCATCAGGTCGATCACCTTGTGGGGCGACCTCGGGTCGAACTCGCTCGAGTTGGCACCGGTCAGCCCCAGTACGTTGCGGGCGAACTCCACGGTCATCACCTGCATGCCCAGGCACAGCCCCAGGCAGGGGATGTCGTGGTCACGGGCGTAGCCGGCGGCTGCCACCTTGCCGGCGATGCCCCGCTCGCCGAAGCCGCCGGGGATGACGATGCCGTCGAGGTCGCGCAGGCGCCCGTCGGCGAGGAGGCCCTCGACGTCCTCGGCCTGGATCCAGTCGACGTCGACGGCGGCGCCGTGGTGGTAGCCGGCGTGGCGGAGCGCCTCGGCCACCGACAGGTAGGCGTCGGGCAGGCTGACGTACTTGCCGATCACCCCGATGCGCACCGGTCGGGTGGAGGCGTCGACCCGGGCCACCAGTGCCTGCCACGCCGACAGGTCGGCCTCGCCAGGGAGGCCCAGGATGCGGCACACCTCGTCGTCGAGCCCCTCGTCGTGCAGCATGAGGGGGATCTCGTAGAGGTGCTTGGCGTCGACGGCGTTGACCACGCCTTGGAGCGGCACGTCGCTGAGGTTGGAGATCTTGGCCTTGAGCGAGTCGGGGACGGGGGCTTCGCTGCGGCACACGATGGCGTCGGGCTGGATGCCCCGGCTGCGCAGCTCGGTGACCGAGTGCTGGGTGGGCTTGGTCTTCTGCTCGCCCGACGGACCGATGAACGGGACCAGGGTCACGTGCACGTAGCAGACGTTGTTCCGCCCGATGTCGTTGCGGAACTGGCGGATGGCCTCGAGGAACGGGAGGATCTCGATGTCACCCACGGTGCCGCCCACCTCGGTGATGACCACGTCGACGTCGTCGGCGGCGAGGCGGGTGATGCGGCGCTTGATCTCGTCGGTGATGTGGGGGATCACCTGCACGGTCCGACCGAGGAAGTCACCCCGGCGCTCGGCGGCGAGCACCGTCTGGTAGATCGAGCCGGTGGTGGCGTTGGAGTCGCGGGAGAGGTTCTCGTCGATGAACCGCTCGTAGTGACCCAGATCGAGGTCGGTCTCGCCACCGTCCTCGGTGACGAACACCTCGCCGTGCTCGAAGGGGTTCATCGTGCCGGGGTCGACGTTGATGTAGGGGTCGAGCTTCTGGATGCTGACCCGCAGGCCCCGGCACTTCAGCAGGCGGCCGAGGGACGAGGCCGTGAGGCCCTTCCCGAGGGAGCTCGCCACCCCTCCGGTGACGAAGATGTGCTTGGCCACGCTGCCTCCCGAGTCGGTGCTCCCTGCTCGGGATCACAGGTTACCCGAGGCCCGCTCACCGGCGGTCGACTGCTCCGGTGTCAGTCGCGGGGGCGCCCGGCACGGTCGGCGGCCCGCAGGACGGGCACCGCGTCGATCACCCGGCTGAACGACACGAGCTCGCCGGCGAGGTTGAGCACCGCCACGCCGACCAGCGCGGCGAGGCGAGCACCGGGCCCGGCGGCGAGGACCACGCCGATCCCGAGGGCCCCGCCCAGGGCGTTGGCGCCCGTGTCGCCGAGCATGAGCCGTTCCGACAGGTCGGCGGGCAGCAGGGCCAGGGCGGCGCCGACCACCACGGCCACGCCGGCGAGCTCGGCGGGCACGCCGGCGGCCAGGGCGAGGGTGGTGAAGGCGCCGGCCGACCCCTTCAGGGTGCGCCCCGGGGCCCGGTCGAGCAGGTTGCCCAGGTTGGCGGCCAGGGCCACCAGGGCGGCGTCGGCCAGCAGCCGGGCGGGCCCGCCACCGGAGATGGGTGCGCACGCCACCACGCTCACCGCTCCCCCGCCCACCAGCTTGAGCCCTCCGGTGGTGAGTCGACCTCGCCGCAGGGCGGCGAGGTGACCGCGGAAACCGCGCCCGTCGTCACCGCTGCCGGCCAGGTCGTCGACCAGCCCGAGCAGCGCCAGGCCGAGGACGACGACCACCACGGATGCCACCGGGGCGGCGTGGCCTTCCCGCAGTGAGGCGGGGGCGGCGACGGCGGCTCCGGCGGCGAGGAGCACGGTTGCCACCGCCGGCACCAGACCGCCGGCGGTGGGAACGGAGCGGCCCCGGTGGTTCACCCGGGCGAACAAGGGTCGCTCCAGCACCCCGGCCAGGGCGCGCCACGAGAGCCAGCCCGCCACCGCTCCCAGCACCAGCCCGCCGGCCACCGCCATGTCAGGTCCCGTCGTCGAGCGCCGGCGCCGCCGTTGGCGGGTCCCCGGCGGCCAGGGCCAGCACGGTGAGGTAGGGAAGCAGGACGGCGAACATGATGCCGGGGACCGCCACGCCGGAGTCGTTGAGGAGGCCGCCGAGCACGGCGACGACGAGGCCTCCTACGACGCACGCTCGGGCGCCGGGTGCCACCGACTGCAGCCGACCCAACAGCTCGGCTCGGCGCCAGGCCAGGAAGGCCAAGAAGGCGATGGCCACGGGGATCACCAGGGCCCATGGCGAGGAGGTCAGGATGTACAGGTTGGCGCCGATCTTGCGCTCGATCACGGTGGTGGCGCCTTGCAGCCCCTGGTCGGCGACGAGGGCGAGAAAGCGGCCCAGATGGGTTCGTGACGCCGGTGGGCGCAGGAGGTCCACGACGGCGAACGCAGACATGACGGTGACGGTGGCAACGGCGATGGCCACCACCCGCCGCCATCCCACCGTCTTGCCCCGGAGCACCAGCAGGGTGACCAGGAAGGCGGGTACGGCGGAGAGGACACCGCCCACGTCGAGGCCGAGGGAGGGCAGTCCGATGGCGAGGACGGTGACGGCGAAGAGG
This sequence comes from Actinomycetota bacterium, assembly GCA_019348335.1. GTDB lineage: Bacteria > Actinomycetota > Acidimicrobiia > Acidimicrobiales > CADCSY01 > JAHWJR01. The sequence goes on along the minus strand of JAHWJR010000074.1, from coordinate 4,971 downwards.
ACGGCCACCGCCACCGTCCGCCCTGTGCCGGAGGGCCGCTCCTCCTGGTCGTCGCCCGGGCTGAGCGCCGCCCGCCGCCCGTCCCTGCCCGACCAGCCCCACGCCCCGGTGCCCACCACGATGGCGGCCATGGCGACCAGGCCGAAGGCCAGGTTGCCGTAGCCGGCGAAGCGCCCGGCGACGATGGGGCTGTACCCGATCACGGTGTCGATCTGGAGCGGGCCGCCGGCGGCGATGTCGACCAGCAGGACGGCGAGGAGCAGTCCCGCCAACAGCAGCGCAGCCATCACCCATGCCCGATCCGCAGCGATCGCCGCTCGCCCGGTGACCGCTCTCCCGGCAACGCCGGCGACCACGGCAAACGCCACGGCGGCGGCGAAGACGGCGACCCCGTACCCGGCCGGGCCGAGCACGGCGTAGCGCGCCAGGCCCGAGAGGAACGCCACCGAGGGCACGGCCAGGACGGTCAGGGCGAGGATCGTGGCCACCCGGCGCAGGCCCGGCCGGCGACGCCGCAGGGCCAGCGCCGCCAGCCCGTAGGTGGCCACCTGCAGGGCGATGAAGGCGACGGTGACGGGGCCGGTGACCCGGTTGCGGAACACCGCTCGGTCGTTGTCGCCGGCGAGCTGCTGGAACAGGGACGGTCCCGGCCGGGGCCCCCCCACGGCGGCGACCGGAGCGCCGTTCATCGCCGTCGGCGCGTCCACACCGAGGGCGGCGAGCACGGTCGGCGCCAGGTCCGGCAGGGTCACGTAGCCGGGCCGGCGGGTGGTGCCGCTGGTGGCCAGGCCCGGCTCGAACCCGGGACCGGCCACGGCGGCGACCGCCAGCTCGACGGGCAGGGCCCGCGGCTCGGTCGGTGCGACGAGCACCACCAGGTGGCGTCCCAGGTCGACGCCGGCCAGGACGTCGCCCAGCACCTCGTCGGCCCGGGCCAGGGCCGTCGCCTGCGCCCGCTCGGCGGCGGCCGAGGTGCTCAACAGCGCGTAGCGGTCGGCCCGCTCCAGGTCGCCGAGCTCCAGCAGCACCACGTCGGCCGAGCCCCACGCGCCGGCGAAGGCCTCGACCGTCGCCCTCGGGTCGGTGCGCAGGCCGAAGGGGGCCGACGGGTCGGCGGTGAGCAGCTCCCGGCTCACCGTGCCCGCCGGCACCCGCCCGGCGGGGTCGCTCACCGCCAGGGCCGCCTCCCGGTGGAGCTCCTCGCCGGCGAAGCCGGGGTCGGCGTTGGCCACGACGGCGGTGGTCCGCCCCGCTCCGGCCAGCGCCGTGGCCAGGGCGCCGGGTTCCGCCCCGTAGCGCAGCCGCCGGTTGGCCTCGACGGTGGGACCGGCCCCCAGGTGCACCACGGCGGCGCCGTCGACGGCGCAGGCGCAGCGGCGGGCGAACACGTCGGCGACCACCTCGTCCCCGTAACGGTCATCGGGCGAGAAGGCAAGGCCGGCCAGCTCTTCCACCACCCGGACACGATTGCCGGCCCCGATGGTGGCGTAGGCGTCGCCGGGACTGGTGAGGGTGCTGATGGTCCGCACGCTCAGGGAGGCGACGGCGCTCTCGGCGAGGAACCCGGTGAGGACGGGCGGCCGGTGCTCGGCCACGTCGACCCACCGCAGGCGGGGCAGGCTGAGGATCAGGACCTTCTCGGCCGGAGGGTCGCCCGGCACGGCCTGGGTCTCAGCGGTGCCGACGGAGGCCGGCGTCAGGACCAGGACCACCAGGGCGAGGGCCAGCAGGCCCCGCGGGGCGCGGCCCATCAGGCGCCGGCGCCGCACCGGTCCCCCATCAGGTCGCGGTACCGCGCCTCGAGCGGTGCGATCAGCACCTCGTCGCCGTAGGCAGCGGCGACCCTGCGCCGGCCGGTCACCGCCATCGCCGCCGCTCCCGCCGGGTCGTCGAGCACCTCCGCCACCGCCTCGGCCAGCGCCGCCGGGTCGTCCACGGCAACCAGGCGACCACCGCAGCCGGCACCGTCACCGTCGGCGAGCAGGCCGGGTGCGGCGCCGACGGGCGTGCTCACCACCGGCCGGCCCAGGGCCAGCGCCTCGAACAGCACCAGGGGCCCGGACTCCCACCGGGACGGGACCACCACCACGTCGGCCGCCGCCAGCAGGTCGGCCACGTCGTCCCGGGCCCCGGTGAGCACGACCTCCTCGGCGAGACCGAGCTCGTCGACCCGCCGGCGCAGCGACGCCTCCAGCGGCCCCTCCCCCACCACGGCGCACCGCACCCCCGGCCGTCGCCGGCGCAGGAGGGCGACGGCGTCGAGGAGCACGTCGAGCCCCTTCTGGGGGTGCAGGCGGGCGGCGGTGACCAACAGGACGTGGCCGGGGCCGAGCCCCAGCTCGGCCCGGACCTCGCCGGTCGGTCGGCGGGCACGGGGCGGTGGCCACGCCGGCGGCACCACGGCGATGCGGTCGGCACCAGGGGCGCCGGCGAAGCGCCGGGCCACCTCGGCCGAGGTGGCCACCGTGGCGTCGGCCACCCGGGGCAGGAGTGCCTCCAGGCGCTGCAGCGGCCAGGCTGCGGGGCCTGCCACCTCGGTCAGGACCAGGTTGTGCACGGTCACCACCACCGGCGGCCGCCGGCGCAAGGACGTCGCCAGCCACCCCGCCTTGAGCCCGTGGGCGTGGACCACGGCGGTCCCCTCCACCGCCCGGGCCAGGTCCCGGCGGGCCCGCCAGGCCGCCCCCGGGCCGACTGCGGCCGGGACCTCGACCACGTGGTCGAGCGGAGCCAGGCCGTCGAGCACTCCGCCCGGGCCGGCGGTCTGCACCTGCCACCCGCGGTGCCGCAGGGTCTGCGCCAGGTGGGCCACGTGCCGGCGGATGCCTCCGGTCGAGGGCCCGAGGAGCTGGAGCACCGGTGCGCCGTCAGCCATGGGAGCGCAGGAGCCCGGCGATGGTGCCCGGCCGGGTGCCGAGCAGCGCCTGGGCGCCCAGGTAGACGGCGGCCCCGGCGGTGCCTGCCCCGGCCAGCACGGCAAGCGCACCGGCCCGGCCGGCGATGTCGAACGGCTGCTGGACCAGCCACATGACCCCGCCGGCGGCGACGGCGGCGGCAACGCCGCCGGTCACGGGTCGCAGCAGTGACGGCATGGTGCCCTCCGGCAGCCGGACGCGGAGCCGGACCCGCCGGGCGAGCACCACGGCGCCCACCAGATAGGCGAGGGAGTGAGCCGCAGCGAGCCCCGGCACGCGGTCGGCGCCGGCGATGGCCGAGACCCCGGCCATGGCCAGCGCCGCGCCCACGACCACGCCGACGTGCACCAGGCTCGGCGTCCGAGTGTCACCCACCGCGTACAGCGCCCGGGTCAGGAACAAGAAGGCGCCGTAGCCCAGCAGGCCCGGGGCGAAGGCGATCACCGCGCCGGCCACCACCACCGCCCCGGCGCCGGCGCTCTCGCCGAAGAGCAGCACCCGCGTGAGGGGGGAGGCGAGGGCGGCCAGGGCGGCGGCGGCCGGCAGGACGAAGAAGGCGATGGCCCGCACGCCGGCGGCGACGGCATCGGCGTACCCCGGGTGATCGCCGGCCGAGGCACGGCGGGCCAGTGCCGGGAACAGCGTGGTCAGGACAGGTAGGGCGAACAGGGCGTGGGGCAGGAGGAAGATGGTGTAGGCCACCTGGTAGGCGACCACGCCGCCCTCCACGCCGTTGGCCAGGACCAGGACCACCCCCAGCAGCATCTGGGTGCTGGCCAGGAACAGGGCGGCCCAGCCGCTGCGGCGCACGATGCGGCGGACCTGGGGGTGTCGGTGGTCGAGCCGAGGCCGCAGGGAGAAGTCGCTACGGACCACGGCCAGCACCGGCAGCGCCGACAGCGCCAGCACGCCCAGCGTCGTGCCGAGGCCGAGCACGGCGATCTGGGCGGGGGTCAGGTCGAGCCCGGGAGCCGCCCCTCCGCGGAGCAGCCAGAACAGCCCGTAGGAGGCAATGACGACGACGTTGTTGGCCACGGGTGCGGCGACGGGAACGGTGAAGCGCCCCCGGGCGTTCAGGACCCCCGTGGCCACCATGCCCGCGGCGTAGAGCACCAGCTGGGGCAGGAAGAACCACAGGAGGATCGTGCCCAGGCGGACCTGGGCGGCGCGCACCTCGGGCGACTCGACACCGGCGACCAGGACCCGCATGACCCACGGCGCGGCCAGCATGCCCACGGCGGCCACCACGGCCAGGCCGGCCAGGGCCAGGCCCAGGAGCGAGCCGGCCACTCGCGACGCCTCGGCCTCGTCGCCCCGGTCGAACAGCTCGACCATGGCGGGGATCATCACCGCCTGGAGGGCGCCGGCGGCGAACAGCTCGAACAACAGGTTGGGCACCGTGTTGGCCGACTGGTAGGTGTTGCCGAGGAAGGTGGTGCCGAGCACGGCGGCCACGACCAGCACCCGCACCAGGCCGGTCACCCGCGACACCAGGGTGAGCACGGTCATGGCCGCCGTCGTGCGGGCCAGGTCGACGGTGGGCATTGCAGCGCCGGCGCCGGCGCCCGCGCCGGCCGGGGGCCCGGGCGCCCTCACCGGGACGGGGCCGGGATCAGCCGCTGGGCGCCCCGGCCGTAGTGGCCCACGCGCCCTTCGGCCAGGTCCTGGATGGCCAGCACCGCAGCGAGCCGGCCGGCGAACCTGTCGACGTTGTTGACCGTCGACAGGCGGGAGGACAGGGTGTCGTCGGCCCGCAGCGCCTGCGTGAACTCCACCTCGTCTTCGCCCATCTCGTCGGTGCCCAGTGCCTCGACGGCCAGCAGGGGAACGTCCGGTCTCCCGTCACGGTCACGGTCCGCAGTCAGGACCTCCACGAGCGGGCGGATCCAGTTTTCGTAGCTCAACGCCGCGCCCCCGTCCGAGACCAGGACCACGGTGGCTCCGGTCATGGTCAGGTCGCTGATCCCTCCTGGACGCCCCTCCGGGGGGTCGTAGTCCACGAAGCCGGCGGCGCGCAGCTCGGCCAGGACCTCCCCGGCCGCCGGCTGCGCCGGCG
>JAHWJR010000267.1 GCA_019348335.1 Actinomycetota bacterium | reverse complement strand
CCCCCGTCACCGGGTCGTCGAGCGTGCCGGCGTAGCGCAGCTCGCCCCGCTGGTGCGCCTCCCGGGCCAGTGCCAGATGACCCTGGCGGAACGGTTGTCGCCGCTCGAGGTAGTCGGCCACGTAGTCGTACTCCAGCACCCAGAACACCGACACCCTCTAACGCCTCCGGCTCTTGGTCCAGCGCAGCCCCCGTGCCAGGCGGAACGACGTGGTGCGCCTGCCGGTGGCAGACCGCCCGACTCTCGCTCGCCCTGCGCCGGCGCTGACGCTCAGGCCCCGCTTGCTGGCGGTGAACCGTAGCGGCCCGATCTTCTTCGACCTCCGGAAGACGAGTCCCATCTCCGCCCCCTACGGTGCGCCGACCAGAGCGTCGCTACCGAGGCTCTTTCGGGACGATGAGCCAGAGAAGCAGGTACACCACTTCACCCACGCCGAACAGCCCGAAGAGGGCGAAGCCAATCCGGACGAGCGTCGTGTTCACGCCGAAGAACTCGGCCAAGCCACCGCACACACCAGCGAGGAGGCGGCGTGAACGCGACCGATAGAGGCGGCGGGAAGTCGACATTTCGCGAAGGTACCCCCGACCGCCCGGCGTCATCCCACAGCTCTGCGAGCGCGATGCCTGCGCCAGTGGTCAAGAACATGGCATCTTTCCTCAGCTTTCGCTGAGTCGGCGGGTCACCACCACGCCGGCCACCATGGCGATGCCCATCCCCAAAGCCACACCGGCCGCCACGAGGGCCCAGACGGCCAAACCTGACCGGTCGGAGTCGGCGGACACCGTCCCGTCCAGGTGGACCGACGCCATGTACACGTCCTCGGCGCCGGTGTCGGGCCGCCCGTTCCGGGAATCCTGCCATGCCAGGTGGGCGACCTCGTCGCCGGACGTCAAGCCGACGTTGAACCGGCTGTCCACGCCGTTGGACCACACGCCGATGCTGCGGTCGATCTGCCGATCGTTGACCCGCAGGTTGGGCGCGAAGGTCTGCCCGCCATCTTCCGAGAAGGTGTAATACACGTCGGAGATGCCCTCCTCGCTCTTCCCGCCGTCGGGGCTGTTGCGGAAGTCGTACCAGGCGACGTCAATGCGCCCCTCGGGACCGACGTCGATCCCGGGCTCGAACTGGTTGGCCCCGCCGTCGTCGTCGTTGATGGTGAGCCGGTCGCTCCATGAGATCCCGCCGTCGGTCGCCACCCTGAAAAAGACGTCGAGGTCGCCGTCAAAGTCGTCGGAATCGTTCATGGGCTCGGCGTGGGCGTACCACACCATGTACAACGCACCTGAGCCGGGGTCAGCAGTCAACAGCGGCGGACGCTGAGCATCCTGGTTCCCAGGGTCAATGGGCACCGGCTCGCTCCAGGTCCTTCCTTGGTCGTCCGAGCGAACATGCTGGATAGGGGCCACCGGGGCTGGCTCCTCCTCAGGCGGTGCCGCCTGCGGGGGCGCGGGGCCATCAGCTTCCTCACCGGCAGGGTCGTCCTCGGGCGCAGGCGCGGGAGCCGAGAAGTCCCTGGTCCAGAAGACGGCGTGGACAGTACCGTCAGGGGTCACCGCCAAGGCGGGGTAGTCGCCGCCCCGCTCGTCGCTCACGTCGACGGGTTCGTTGAACGTCTTGCCGCCGTCTTCGGAGGCCGCCACCACCGTGCGCAGCTTTCTCGTGTCGTCCGTAAGGTCTCCTTGGCGCCAGCCGACGTACACGCGGGAGCCGTCCTCAGGGTCGACCGCCAGCATCGGACCCTTGTTCTCGCCATCGGGAGGCAGCTTGGCCGGGGCTCTGGCCGGCTTCTCTGCCCCGATGAAGACCGTGGAGGTCTCAAACGAGCGTCCGCCGTCGTCGGAGCGGGCGAGGAACACGTTCCGCGGAACCCGCCGCGGCGGATGCGAGAAGAAGGGTCCGCCCAGCAGGCTGGTCGTGCCCAGCGACTGCACTTCGACCGTCGCTCGAGAAAGAGCGAGGGGCGAGAACAACGACGGGTCGGCGAACTCGGGGTCGCTCGCCACGAACGCCACGTAAAGGGTGCCGTCCTCGGCGAAGGCCATGGTGGCGTAGGGGCCGTAGTCACCGTGGAGTGAGCAGTCCGTGAACGGCTCCTTCATCAAGCTGCCACCATCGAACCAGTTCTGTCCCGCGTCAGTGGAGATGTGGACGTCACAGGTGCGCTCCTCCTTGCTACCGCGAGGGTTGCTCTCCACGATGACCAGCTCGCCGTTATCGGGGTTGAGTGCGATTTGGGGAGACGAGTGAGCCCGGACGGGATCTGGATTCGGGGTGACCTGGACGGCTTGCGTTACCAATGGGCGGTCTTGCGCAGTCGCCATGGCGGGCGTTGCCACGGCCACCGCGACGACGAAGCCTGACACGCGTCGAAAGTGCCGTCTGGTTGGGAAGTTGATGTGCATCGGCGGGCACGTTATGTGCGCTCCGCTGCTTGTGTCGACATCCTGGTATGGGCGTCCGAGCCTGGACGTGCGGAGGGCGGAGCGGGCGCCTGTACTCATCCGACAGCGCAGGCAGAGCCGAAGATCCCCCATGGCACACCGCAACCTTCGGATCGTGACGGGGGTCCTCATTCTCGTCGGGGGTCTCATCC
>JAHWJR010000266.1 GCA_019348335.1 Actinomycetota bacterium | reverse complement strand
TGGGAATGACAGCCTGACCTGGCCCCACCTGGGACCACTCTGATGGCTTGAAGTGGCCCCACCCCCAACAGACCGCCCCTACGTTCCGTGGTTGCTGAGACCGCCGAACGAGGGAGAAGGAGATGTCGAGGGTGGAGCTCTACGAACGTATTCGCCAGGACAACCGAAAAGAAGGCCTGGGGATCCGTGCTCTGGCCGCCCGCCACCACGTGCACCGGCGCACGGTGCGCGAGGCGCTGGCCTCGGCGCTGCCGCCGCCGCGCAAGGTGCCCGAGCGGGAGGCGCCCGCCCTCGGTGCGTGGACCACGCTCATCCGGGCCTGGCTGGTGGCCGACCGCGACGCCCCCCGCAAGCAGCGACACACCGCCCGCCGGGTCCACCAGCGCCTGGTGGCCGAGTACGGGGCCAACGTGGCCGAGTCGACGGTGCGGGCCTACGTGGCCCAGGTGAACCTGGAGCTGGACAACGCCTTGCGCCGCGTCACCGTGCCCCAGACCCATGGCCCCGGCGAGGAGGCCGAGGTCGACTTCGGCGAGTTCGTGGCCGTCGTCGACGGCGTGGCGATCAAGTGCTGGATGTTTTGCATGCGCCTGTCGCACTCGGGGCGGGGCTTCCACGTGGCGTTCTCCCACCAGGCCCAAGAGGCGTTCCTCGAGGGCCACGTGGACGCCTTCGCCCACTTCGGCGCCGTGCCCGGGCGCATCCGCTACGACAACCTGAAAGCGGCGGTGGCCAAGGTGCTGTTGGGCCGGGACCGCACCGAAGCCGAGCGCTTCGTGGCCCTGCGCTCCCACTACGGCTTCGACAGCTTCTATTGCCTGCCCGGGCTGGAGGGGGCGCACGAGAAGGGCGGCGTGGAGGGCGAGGTGGGCCGGTTCCGCCGCCGCCACCTGGTGCCGGTGCCACGGGTGGCCTCCCTGGCCGAGCTCAACGACCTGCTGGCCGCCGGCGACGTCATCGACGACGCCCGCCACATCGCCCGTCGCCCCGAGCCGGTGGGCGTGGCCGCCGCTGCCGAGGTGGCAGCCATGGCCGCCCTGCCCGACGAGGCGTTCGACACCGCCGCCGTCCTGAGCGCCAAGGTCGACACCAAGGGCCGGATCTCGGTTCGCCAGAGCTTCTACTCGGTGCCGGTGAGCCTGGCCCGACGGGTGGTGAGCGTGCGCCTCGGCGCCCAGGCCCTCGAGGTCCTGGCCGAGGGTCGGGTGGTGGCCAGCCATGCCCGCAGCCTGCACAAGGGCACCGAGGACCTGGTGTTGGACCACTACCTGGAGATCCTCCAGCGCAAGCCCGGAGCCCTGCCCGGCTCCACCGCCTTGGCCCAGGCCCGGGCGTCGGGGTCCTTCAGCGCCACCCACGAGCGGTTCTGGGCGGCGGCCCGGGCCAAGCTGGGCGACGGGGCCGGCACCCGGGCCCTCATCGGTGTGGTGTTGCTGCAGCGCCGCCTGGCTCCCGAGGTGGTCGCCGCCGCCATGGAGGCGGCGCTCGCCATCGCCAGCGTCGATCCCGAGGTGGTGGCCATCGAGGCCCGCCGCCTCGACGATCGCCGGCCACCAGCGCCGGTGGTGCCCATCGGTGCCGGCTCCCGTGACGTCCGTCCGCCGCCTCGCCTCGACCACTACGACGCCCTGCTGGGCGCCGGAGCTGGCTCGTGACCATCACCGCCATGACCGAACCGGCCGCCGAGGCCGCCATCGTGGCCGCCTGTCGGGCGCTGCACCTGCCCACCGTGCGCGCCGAGGCGCCAACCCTGGCCGACACCGCCGCCAAGGAGCGCATCACCCATCGGGCCTACCTGGCCGAGGTGCTGGCCGCCGAGGTCGACGAGCGGGACACCCGGCGCCGGGCCCGGCGGGTGGTGGAGGCACGCTTTCCTCGCCTCAAGCGCCTGGAGGACTTCGACCTCACCGCCGCGCCCGGCATCAACCCGGCCACCCTGGCGGGCCTGGCCTCAGGGGCGTGGATCGACGCCGGCGAGCCGGTGGTGCTCCTCGGCGACTCGGGCACGGGCAAGTCCCATCTGCTCATCGGCATGGGCGTGGCCGCCTGCGAAGCGGGTCGGCGGGTCCGCTACGTCACCTGTGCCTCGCTGGTCAACGAGCTGGCCGAGGCGGCCGACGACCGGGTGCTGTCCAAGGTGGTGGCCCGCTACGGCCGCTTCGACTTGTTGCTGGTCGACGAGCTCGGCTACGTCCGCGTCGATCCCAAGGGGGCCGAGCTGTTGTTCCAGGTTCTGACCGAGCGGGAGGAGCGGGCGTCGGTGGCCACGGCCTCGAACCACCCGTTCAGCGAGTGGGGCCAGACCTTCTCCGATCCCCGCCTGGCCGCCGCCGTGGTCGACCGGCTCACCTTCCGGGCCCACATCATCGAGACCGGCACCGACAGCTACCGCCTCCGGCTCTCCCGCGCCAAGAAGGGGCCGCGCAGCTGAACCGATCCGTTGTCGCCCCCGCTGCACGACCGAAAGGAGCCGCCACCACCACTCCACACCCAGTGCTGATCGTCGCCCGCCACCCACCGCGTTCGGAGGGTGTCCGGAGCTACTGCAACGCGCCATGGGGTGGGGCCACTTCAAGCCATCACGGTGGGGCCAGATCGGGTTGACATTCCCA
>JAHWJR010000073.1 GCA_019348335.1 Actinomycetota bacterium | reverse complement strand
TCGCCGCCTCCCACAGCGATGGGTTCGTCCGCTCGATCACGACCTGGGAGTAGTCAGGCCCGGCGAGCAGATAGAGATGGACCGGGTTGTCGACCTGGAAGTCGAGCGCCAGCTGAATGTTTCGCAGGGCGCCGCCCATGGGGGGTACCCCGATCCCGAAGGCCATCTCCATGGCCAGCGACGAGGCCACCGAGTGGACACCGCCGCAGACCCCGCAGACCCGGCTGGAGATGAACATCGCATCCCGAGGGTCTCGGCCTTTGAGGATCACCTCGTAGCCGCGAAAGAGCGTGCCGATCGAGTGCGCTTCCAAGCACTTGCCGGCCTCGAGGTCGACCACGGTGTGGAACGACAGCGCCCCCGCGACCCGGGTGACGGGGTCGAGGTTGATGTCCTTGACGTGGCCGTTGCTCGCCACGAGCTTCTCAACCTTCGATCGATCGAGGTCACGGGTCTGGTAGGCGTACGGATCGCCCACGCCCGGCTTGAGCCGAGCATTGCCCTCGGCGTCGAACTCGATCGGCAAGTTCTGAAAGCACATCGGGTGCTACTCCTGGTCGTCTTGGACGGGGGTCTCGAACCCGTCGGCCTGTGGCGAAAGGCCCGGCCGCTGGTACGTGCCTCGCTTGCGCGCTTCTTCGGCTCTCCGTTCCGGCAGCCACTGGGCGTAGTGCTTGCCGTAGGCCGCTTCCGGCGGGACGACGTAGCCGCTGGCGTACTTCTCCTCGTCCTTCTCGTTGCGCCCCGGGAGCTCCGAGCGGAAGTACTGGATGCGCGTGTAGAAGTACTCGAACGAGCGGTGGAACAGCGTGACGTTGTCGTACTGCGGCGCCCAGCCGCTCGTGGCGTCGCTCTTCCAGCGGGGCTCGCGGTTGCGCTCGAGCTGGGTGGTGCGCCGCAGCGGCTTGGTCAGCGCTCCGTGCATGCGCGACAGCGTCGTTGCCGGCGTGGTCTGGGGCGGACGCTTGTAGAAGGGTGTGAACTTGTCGGGGAAGCCAGGCGACATGCAGCCGATGCACGCCCCTCCCGCCACCATGCAGCCGCCCTTGCCGTTGATGAACCCGCGCTCGGTGATGTGGCAGTTGACCACCGGGCCCCAGCAGCCGATCTCGGCCAAGCACTCCTTGCCACCGAACTCGCGGGCGAAGTTGCCCTCCTCGTACCACGCCCCCCGCGGGCAGTGCAGGTGCACGGTGTCGCCGAACTGCCATGCCGGGCGGCCAAGCTCGTCGAAGTCCGGCAGCGGCCCTTGCCCGTTCATGTACTTCAGCAACAGGGTCACGGTCTCGGTGAAGTCGTCGCCGATGGGGGGGCAGCCGGGGACGTTGACCACGGGCAGGCCGAGCGCGCTGCGGTAGTCCTTGCCGAGGAAGTCCATCATGCTGATCGCCCCAGTGGGGTTCCCGAGCGAGGCCGGGATCCCGCCCCAGGTGGCGCAGGTCCCGATGGCAATGGTGACCGCTGCTTCCGGCGCCAGGCGTCGCACCCACTCCGACGTCGACCTGCGCTGGCGTTGGTCGGCCGGTGCCCAGGTCGGCAAGGAGCCCTTGGCGGCCCACGGCTCCGCGCCGACGGTAAGGTTCTCGTCAGGTATGGAACCCTCGTAGACGATGATGTAGGGAGCGTCGAGGGCACCGGCGTCGGCCTGCTCCAGCAGGTGGGTGAAGTGGTCGCCCGACTCCATCTGGAACTGGTAGTGGTGCAGGATCATCACCGGCACTCCGGGCAGCGCGCCGGTCAGCAGCTCCTCGATCGAGGGCTCGGTGGCGCCGATGGTCGAGACGCTGCAGCCGTCGCAGCTCATGCCGGGCAACCAAAAGACGTACACCTTCTTGAGCGGACCCATCGAGTCCATGCGCCCGCCGGTCTCGAGCAGCCGCTGGTGGAGCTCAGCGCTGTGCGCACCGGCCACGTTGCCCATCTGGTCCGGGAGCGAGCGGCTGATCTCACCTTCCAACGGCACGTCCACCCGGGCCTTCATCGGCACCGAGATCATGTTCTCCATACGTCTTTCCTAACCCACGGGCCGGTCTGGCTGTTGCCGCCGCCCGGACGCCGCGTGCAGTGCTTCGATCGCCTCATGAAGCGAGGCGGTCAAGACGGCGCCCCTCGCCGCAAGGTCCCTGGTCTGGTGCTCGACGGCGCGCACCCCCACAGTCGTCTTCTCCAGCCAGTGGCGGATGCTCTGGAGCGACTTCACCATGAGGAAGAGCCCGACGAAGACGACTCCCAGCAGGGTCCAGGCAACGAGCACCGACATTGTTGTGAGCATGGTGGTCACGACCAGTGACCGCCCAGGCCGGGTGAGACCGAACTGATCCTCGGCGAAACGTCACTGGCACCGCGTCGAAGCCCACGAACCGCTGGGCGAAGTTGCCCGGCGAGGAGCTCGAGCTCGGCGAACGCCTTGTCGTCGGAGACGTTGGCCGCCAGGCTGACCGCAGCGTCGCGGACCATCTCGGCCAACCGACGCGCCTGCTTCAGCACCCGCAGCACGATGAATACGGCCTTCACCACGAGGACAAGCAGCAGCCAGGACACGACCAGGCCGACCCACGCTAGGACCTCCACTGCTCGTCCCTTGCTGCAGCCCCGGGCGTTCGCAGCTCGCTGACCGCGGCCGCTGTTGCCCGTTGCATGCCCTCCAGGCGCCCGGCCAGCCGACTGGCTCCCTCGTTGGTGGCCTCCAGCGCCACCGACGTGTCGGCGACGAAGGCGCGAATCTGCACCAGGAACACCAGCACCGCCACGAGGGCGGCGACCAGGGTCACGGCGAGAAGAACGGCCGTCAAAACGACCAGCGTCAGCACGTTATGAACTCTTGTCCTCGTCGTGCTCCGAACCGCCCAGCCAGTCCTCGACCTTCTGCGCAACGGCGCTGAGCGGAGCATCGGCGACGCTGGCGTTGCCGGCCCGTGCGGCGCCCCGGGCCGCGTCCCGGATGGCGACCAGATCTCGATTCATCTGGTCCAGCGCCCACAGGCTCACCGTGTTCTGCGCGATCTGCTTGGCTGCCGTGTGGGTGCGCGCCGCGTGGCGGTCGACCCGCTGGAGGACAGCGATGACGAGACCGAAGAGAACGGCGACCAGGATGATCGCAAGGGACCCGGCGGCGAGGGACAACAACCACAGCTCTTCGCTGCCCAAGGACATAACGTCATCCAACAAGGGCGCGCTCGTACCCTGGCCGAGCCACGGGAAACCGGTGCTGGCGGACCCCGGTCAAGGAGAGAATGTTGGAATCAAGGTAGATGCCTCTACCGTCTCGGGAACCACTCCGGACGTTACACCCGTCTCCGACTAGGTTTCCTCTTCCGGAGGCCGGTGCCGCTCACGGCGAAAGGCGTCGAGGAGCTGGGCCCGAGTCGCGGGTGGGACCGAGTTCGATGTGGTCGCTCCCGCCAGCTGGACCGCGAGCTCAATCTGGCGCACGTAGCGAGGGCAGTGCGGACAGCCCTTGAGATGGGCGAGAACCAGAGCGCGATCCTCCGGAGACAGCGCGCCTTCGAGGAACTCTGTGACAAGCCGGACGCACTCCCGGCAGGTGAGCCAGGGATGCAAACCGACCAAGGCCAAGGCCTTCATCAGCGCCCCCCGCAGCATCCTTTCAGCGCGCATCGAGGTACTCCTCGACGGAGGTCCGCAGCCGAGCACGGGCCCGGTGCAAAAGCACGCGCTGATTTGCCGCGGTGATTCCGAGAGCCTCGCAGACTTCAGCGGCAGTCCAGTGCTGGAGGTCTCGCAACTCGAACACGGCTCGCTGGCCCCGCGGCAGGCTCTCCATGGCACGCTCCACGAGGGCAAGGGTCTCCCGCGCCAAAAGTCGCTCTTCGGGGAGTTCATCCCAGTGGTTCGGCGGCGACGACCAATACCCCCGCGGTAGTCCTGTGAAGCGGGCGGGATCGACGACAGGCGGCCCTTCGGCCTCCCCTCCATCGAGGTCGTCCAGGGGGAGGTTCCGTCGCTCCGCCAGCCCCGACGACTTCGCCTTGTTCAGCAGGATGCGAAAGATCCAGGTCCGCAGGGAGGATCTCTCCTCGAATGAGTCGACACCGCGCACGACGGCCAGCCACGTCTCTTGCACGACCTCCTCGGCTACGGCGCGTGTGGGCACGTACAGCGAGGCCAGGCGCAGCATCGCCGATGTGTGCTTGTCGATGAGCGACGCGAAGACGCGTTCGTCACCGCCTCGCAGGGCGTCGACGAGCAAACCCTCCGCCGATGCTGGTGGTGTGGCGGCGTGTGACCGAGTCTCCTCGTCGTCAGCCACGGCCTCCACCTCGACCGCTCCCGCGCACAATGTGTAACGGACGGAGTGCCAAGCGAGACGGTACGACATGTGGCGCATCACTGATGTCGGTGATGGCGCCCGGCTCGGGACTGTGACCGCGAGCACCTCGCACGCGGGCCACGTTACTCAGGCCCACCCGCTTCTCCGCTTCGACGCCGGTTCCGCCTGCTCAAGGGCAGGCTTGCGGCGTCTCAGATGTAGCGAGTGAGGCCGGCGCCACCCGGGTAGTGACCCGGTCTCGTCAAAGGAGAAATGCAGCGTGGAGATACCGTTCGAGTTGTTGCCCGCCCTGATCGCCGGGCTGATCGCTGGCTCGATCATGGAGGGCCCGGTGTATCTGCAAAAGGCGTTCGGGCTCCCCGTCAAGCAGAACATCTTCCGCACCTGGGGCCAGAACCTCCTGAAGGTCCCCGGCGCCGGGGGGTACGTGGCCGGGTTCCTGTTCCATGAAGGCGTGGCCGTCTTCGCCGCCCTGCTCTACGCCCTCTTCTTCGATCTCGTGGGTGTTGAGGGCAGTCTCTGGCTGTGGGGGTTGGTCGGTGCGCTTATCCACCTGGCCGTCGCCGGCCCGGTGGTCGCCGTCCTGCCGTCGACCGATCCGGCGACGGGCGTCATCGGCGGGCAGGGCATTGCCTATAAGAACTACGGTGCGCTGGACGTGGCCACGACGTTCGTGGGACACCTCGCCTTTGGTCTGTCGACGGCCATCCTGTACGGGTTGCTCCACTCGGGTGGCGGCACTGATCTCATCTTCTAGCTGTCTCCCGTACGGCCAGCAGTGAGCGCTGCGCCAGTCCGAGACCGCAACGACATCCGCCAGTACGACGATCTCGTCGACGCGTGGTGGCAGCCCGAGGCCGCGTTCGCCGCTCTGCACTGGTTGGCGGCCGCTCGTGGGCGTCTGGTGCCCCGACCGCTCGTCGCCGGCGAGGTCCTGGTCGACCTCGGCTGTGGTGGCGGGCTCATGGCACCCTACGCCAGCTCCTACCGCCACGTCGGTGTCGATCTGAACGCTTCCGCCTTGCAGGTGGCGGCCGAGCATGGCGTCGTGGCGGTACGAGGAGATGCCGCCCGACTCCCCATGGCTGACGGTGTGGCCAGCGTCGTCGTTGCCGGCGAGGTGCTCGAACACGTTCGCGACCTCGACGCCGTCGTGGCCGAGATCTCCCGGGTCCTTCGCCCGGGAGGCACCGTCGTCGTCGACACCATCAGCGCCACCCGCGTCGCCAGAGTGGCGCTCGTGGCCATCGCCGAGCGGCTTCCTGGCGGGCCCCCACCTCGCATCCACGACCCCGATCTGTTCGTGTGCCCCGAGCGGCTGGTGCGGCTCTTTGCCCAACACGGCGTGGAGCTGGGGGTGTGGGGCATCCGGCCGTCGGCGCGCGACTACGCCCGGTTCCTGGTCGATCGCACGCACCCGGTGCGGATGGTGCCGACGCCTTCCCTGGCGCTCGTGTACCAGGGCGCCGGAAGAAAGGCCGAGGGGTGACCAGCGCTTCCGTGTTGGAGCTCGCTCGCGACCTGGCGGCGGCGTGGGCTCCTCGCGTCGCCGAGCACGACCGCACTGCCACCTTCCCCGAGGCCGACATGGCCGACCTGAGGGCCAGCGGGCTCCTGGGGCTCCTCGTTCCCGGTCATCTCGGTGGACTGGGAGGGGGCTTCGAGGACTACGTGGCCGTCGCGAGGACCCTGGCCCGTGGCAATGCAGCCAGTGCCCTGCTGTTCAACATGCACGCCTCGGTCACCGGGGCCTTGGCACTGGTGCCCGACGAGGTGGCCACCGCCCTCGGCGCGCCACCGTCGTTCTTCGAGACCAGGGACCAGATCCTGGCAAGGGCAACGAGCGGGGCGATGTACGGGGTGGCGATCAGCGAGCGGACGGCTGGATCACGCCTGTCTGCACTGGAGACGACCTACACGCGTGAGGGGAGCGGCTACCGGCTCGCAGGTCACAAGTCGACCTGTTCGGGCGCCGGCCACCTCGACGCCTACCTGGTCGCCGCCCGGGACTCGAGCGCCACCGACGACGGGCCACCTGCGATCTCGTACTTCCTGGTTCCCGGCGAGGCCATCGGCCCGATCGACCAGGGATGGGACCCGCTCGGGATGCGGGCGACGGCGAGCAATGGCTTCGAGCTCGAAACCTGGGTCCCCGAGGACGCCCTCGTCGGGGTCGAGGGTGTCGCCCTGCTCCTGGCCGAGGTCATGCCCGAATGGCTCGTCGGGTCCTACGCGGCTGTCTACGTCGGCGTCGCCGAGGCCGCGCTCTGCGCTGCCGTCGAGCACGTGCGGGCAACGTCGGTGCGCGAGCCGACCACGGATGGCCGGCCCCGCCTGGTCGGCCTCGGGGCCTCGCCGTGGGTCAGGCAGCGGCTGGGACGGGCGGACGCGCAGGTGCAGGCCGCCCGCCTGACGCTCGAAGAGGCGGCACGTCACGTGGACAGCAACCGTGGCCACCCTGACACCTCACGTTGGGTCTATCGAGCGAAGCTCCTCGCCGGCGACACTGCCTTCGACGTTGCCGCCAGCCTGACCGAGGCCTGCGGGCTGGGAGCCCTGATGCGGGGCGCTGAGCTGGAACGGCTGCTGCGTGATGCCCGCTGCGGGGCGGTCATGCCGCCTTCCAGCGACATCGCCGCCAACGTGCTCGGGGCGTCCGCGCTGGGCGTCGACCCCGGCGACGGGCTCGGGGCCCGCCCATGGTGAGCGCCGCGATCGCCGGGATCGGCACCGCTTTCCCGCCTCCGCTCGAGCAGCGGTCGGCGTGGGAGGAGTTCTTCTCGTCCCACCACGCCGGGAGCAGGATCGCCCCGCGGATCTGGCGACATGCCGGAGTCGAGCGCCGCCACGCCGTCGCTGACCCCCGTGTCGAGGACATCAGCGCGCTCAGCACCGCGGCCCGGATGAGACGATTCGTCGACGAGGCGCTGCCACTGGGCAAAGAGGCGCTTGCGGCATGCCTGGCTGACGCCGGGCTCAGCCCCGGGGAGGTCGACGTCTTCGCCGTTGTGTCCTGCACGGGGTACGCCACCCCAGGCGTGGACATCCTGGTGGCACGCGACCTGGTCATGCCCGCCTCGGTCGAGCGCCTGCACGTCGGCCACATGGGCTGCTACGCCGCGCTCCCCGCTCTCGCCGCCGTCGCCGACGCCGCGGTGGCGCGTGACAAGGTCGGGCTGCTCCTGTGCGTCGAGCTCACGAGTCTGCACCTCCAACCAGCGACCGACGACGTGGACCAGATCGTCGCCCACGCGATCTTCTCTGACGCCGCCGCAGCCGTGGCCGTCCACCCGTCCGCCCCGGGTCTGGAGGTGGTCGACGTGGCTGCGTTCACTGACGCCACCACCCTCGACCACATGGCGTGGCAGGTGACTGACCTCGGCTTCCGGATGAACCTCTCCCCACGGGTGTCGTCGGTCCTGGGTGAGCACGTGGGGCGAGTGACGAGCGACCTCCTCGATCGCCACGGCCTCCGGGTGGCCGACGTGGACCATTGGGCCATCCATCCCGGCGGTCCAGCGATCATCACCACCGTCGCCGACCGGCTGGGCCTGCAAGAGGAAGACGTCGCGCCCTCCCGCCGAGTGCTGCGGGATCACGGCAACTGCTCATCGGCCACCGTGCTCATCGTGCTCGATCAGCTCGTGCGAGATCGCCGCGCCGCTCCAGGACAGCACATCGTGATGATGGCGTTCGGCCCCGGGCTGACGCTCTACTTGGCGCTGCTCCGGGTGCGGTGATGCTCCCCCGGCCACAGGGTGGTTGGACCCATCGATCGACGGCGCTACGGGCGCCGAGAGGAGTTGAGGAGGAACCATGACGCACATCGAGCGAACCATCGACATTGCCGCACCCCCGGAGAGGGTGTTCGAGGAGTTGACCGATCTCCATCGTCTGGACCGCTGGTCCACGATCACCGCCAGCCATGAAGGACCCGAGGAAAAGCTTCAGGCTGGACACGAGTTCCGGCAGGACCTCCGCGTGGCTGGAGTGAACCTTCCGACCACGTGGCGGTGCACAGAATGCGATGCTCCGCGCCTCGTGGCCTACGAGGCGCACTCCCCTGGAGGCGGCAGTCTTACGATGAGACAGGTAATCGTGCCGACGGATGGCGGCAGCAGAGTCGAGCTCGTCGTCGACTACGAGCTTCCGGGATCGTTCCTCGGCGAACTGCTCGACCGTGTCTATGTCGAGCGACGCAACGAGCGGGAAACGCAGCACTCTCTCGAGAACTTGAAAGACCTCCTCGAAGGTCGACCGCTGGGGTAACGCTCGGAAGTACCGGTTCGCCGTCTGATGAGCAGGGCGGCACTCT
>JAHWJR010000265.1 GCA_019348335.1 Actinomycetota bacterium | reverse complement strand
TGTCGCCCGCCAGCCGCATGGGACCACCTGGGCAAGCTGAGCGCCAGGAGCATGGGACCACCCCAGCGCCAGTGATGGGACCACCCCGCCGCCAGTGATGGGACCACTCGGGATCCACCAACGCCAGCCCCGCTGACGCTCCACTCGCCGCCGTTGTGTCAGCGGGCCAGGAGGCGGCGATGGCGTTCAGGGAGGTCCGAGTGTTCGAGGTTCGAGAGGTGCTGCGGCTGTGGTTGGCCGGCGAAGGCATCCGGGCGACGGAACGGCTGGTCGGCTTCGACCGCAAGACCGTCCGCCGCTACATGGATGCCGCCGTCGGGCTCGGTCTGGTGCGCGACGGCGGCGAGGAGCAGTTGAGCGACGTGTTCATCGGTCTGGTGGTGGAGGCGGTGCGCCCGCACCGCACCAACGGCCACGGCGAGGCGTGGCGACGGCTGCAGGCCAACCACGACCAGATGGCGGCGTGGGTCAAAGACGATCTCACCGCGGTGAAGATCCACGAGCTGCTGGCCCGGCGCGGGGTCGAGGTCCCGTGCCGGACGGTGCAGCGCTACGTGGCCGAGGTCCTGGGCCGCACCCGGGGTCGAGGCTCGACGGTGCGGGTGAACGACGGCGAGCCGGGCGAGGAGTTGCAGGTCGACTTCGGCCGGATGGGCCTGGTGTTCGACCCGGCGACGGGTCGGAACCGGGTGGTGCACGCGCTGGTCTTCACCGCCGGCTTCAGCCGGCACTGCTTCGTGTGGCTCACCCACCGCCAGACCACCGAGGCGGTGATCGCCGGGTGCGAGGCGGCGTGGGCGTTCTTCGGCGGGGTCTTCAAGGCACTGATCCCCGACAACATGTCGGCGATCGTCGACGACGCCGATCCGCTCGAGCCCCGGCTGAACCAGGCGTTCGTCGAGTACGCCCAGGCACGGGGCTTTGTGATCGACCCGGCCCGGGTCCGCTCGCCGCAGGACAAGCCGAGGGTCGAGCGCCAGGTGCAGTTCGTGCGGGGCTCGTTCTTCGCCGGCGAGGACTTCGTCGATCTCGCCGACGCCCAGCGCCGGGCCGAGGCGTGGTGCCGGGAACGGGCCGGGCTGCGGGTGCACGGCACCACCCAGTGCCGGCCCGCCGAGGTGTTCTCCGTCGAGGAGCAGCCTCGGCTGCTGCCGGCGCCGGCGGAGCCCTACGACGTCCCCATCTACGCCACCGCCAAGGTGCACCGGGACCATCACATCGAAGTTGCCCGGTCGCTCTACTCGATCCCAGGAGCGCTCATCGGCTCGATGGTCCAGGTGCGTGCCGACCGGTCTCTGGTGCGGATCTTCCACCGGGGACAGCTGATCAAGGTCCACCCCCGCCAAGCGCCGGGCCGCCGCTCGACCGACCCCGACGACCTGCCCGCCGAGAAGACCACCTACGCCATGCGCGACCTCGACCGCCTGCGGCGCATGGCCGCCGAGCACGGCCCGGCCATCGGCGCCTACGCGTCGGCGCTGCTGGACATCCCGCTGCCGTGGACCAAGATGCGCCAGGTCTACGCCCTGTTGGGCCTGGTCAAGAAGTGGGGCGCTGACCGGGTCGACACAGCGTGCGCCAGCGCCCTGGAGCACGAGGCGATCAACGTCGGGCTCATCGGCCGCATGCTGGAGCGCGGCACGGAGAACACCACCGTCCAGTTGCCCATGCCCGGCGTGGTCGTCGCCGGCCGCTTCGCCCGCGACCCCGAGCACTTCGCCGTGGCACCAAGCGCCGATCTCGCCGAGGGGACACGATGAGCGCTCCGGCGGTGAGCCCGGAGCTGCGAGCGCTGCTGCGCCGGGTCAAGCTCGGCCGCTGCCTCGACACGCTCCCCGAGCGCCTCGCCCTCGCCCAGACCGCCGGCATGGGACACGCCGAGTTCCTCGAGCTCGTCCTCGCCGACGAGGTCACCCGACGCGAGACCACCTCGGCCGACCGGCGCGCCCGCGCCGCCGGGTTGGACCCGACCATGACCCTGGACCGCTGGGACGACACCGCCAAGGTCACCTACGACCGAGCCGTGTTGAACGAGCTGTGCTCGCTGCGCTTCGTCGACGGCGGCCACAACGCAGTGATCATGGGGCCGGTCGGTGTCGGCAAGACCTTCCTCGCCACCGCCCTCGGCCACGCCGCGGTCCGCCGCCGCTTCAGCGTTCACTTCGAACGCTGCGACCGGCTCCTCAAGCGCCTCCGCGCCAGCCGGCTGGACAACAGCCATGAGACCGAGATGCGCAAGCTGCTGCGCGTCGACCTGCTCATCGTCGACGACTTCGCGCTGCAACCGTTCGACGCCCTCGACACCGCGGATGTCTACGAGCTCATCGTCGAACGCCACCGCGCCGCCGCCACCGTCGTGACCTCCAACCGCGAACCGATCGAGTGGCTCGCCGTCATGGCCGATCCGCTCCTCGCCCAGTCGGCCATCGACCGGCTCCAGTCCGCTGCCCACGAACTCGTGCTCGACGGAGAGTCCTACCGGCGCCGCCAGAAGCCCGGCATCAACGCACCCGGCGACGACGCGCTTGACCCCTCCCCGCCAACCCGGCGATCATCCGGACGCCGACGTTGACATCCCGATGAAGTGGTCCCATGCCACTGGCGCTCGGGTGGTCCCATC
>JAHWJR010000264.1 GCA_019348335.1 Actinomycetota bacterium | reverse complement strand
GGGCCTGACCTCGGGCCTGGCCCGGCTGGCGGGGCGGGCGCCCGTACCCGTGTTCCCGGTCGTGGGCGCCGGCGGCCGCCGTGCCGCCACCGCGGTGCGAACCCTCGACGGCATCGAGGTGGTCACCACGCCCCGCGCCGCGGTGGTGCTGCTGGTGGTCGGACGGGTGACCCGCGCCCTGCTCGGCCCCGTGCTCGCCCTCCACGACCAGCTGCCCGGGCCACGGGCGGCGGTGCAGTGGCGGGTCGCCGGAGACGATGGAGATGGCGGAGACGGGGGCGACCTCGCCGGCGTGCTGCCCGCGCTGGTCGTGACTCCGCCCGGCGACGGCGAGCGACTCCACCGGCTGATGGGCGAGCTGGTGTCGGGCACCCGCCCGTCGAGCCCGCCGGCCCTCCCGCCGGTGGAGCCGGCGGCGTGGCGGGGCGTCGGCCCCTACGGCCAGGGAGGGACGGGCATGACCGGCGGCGTGCCCTACGGACGCCCGATACCCGGCTGGGCCGACGACCGCGACGGGCTCAAGCTCGACCAGCTGAAGGTGCGCCTCGGGCCCGCCTTCCCCCCCTTCCCGCCCGGGCTGGTGCTCGACGTCGAGGTGCAGGGCGACGTGCTGCAGACGGTGTCGGTGGGTGACAACCCGTTCGTGTCGTGGTCCGGGGACCCTCCCGTCTCGGTGGCCGACAGCACGGAGTTCACCGCCGCCCGGACCGAAGCCGTCGCCGTGGCCGACCTGGAGCTGGCCCGGGCCCGCCACCACCTGGTATGGCTGGCCGCCGCCCTGCGCCACCACGGTTTGGCCGCCCGCGGCGAGCGGGTGTTGCGGTTGGCGTCCGGCCTCACGGTGGCTGACCGCGCCGCGGTGGAGGCCCTGGCCCGCTCGGTCGTGCGGTCACGGAGCCTGGCCTGGGCCACCGACGGGGTGGGCGTGCTGTCCGGGGACGGGTTGCCCGCCGGTCCGGTCGCCCGGGCCGCCGGCAGTGACGCCGACGCCCGGACCGGCGACGAGGCCTACCGCGACCTCGGGTTCGAACCGGTCACGGGCGCCGGCGGTGACGCCCGGGCCCGCCTGCGCCAGCGGGTGGCCGAGGCGGTCCAGGCGCTGGAGCTGGCCGAGCGGGCCGGCGACCGGCGGCGGGAGCCCGGGGGCGCGGTGGAGGGCCCCCGGGGCACGCTTCCGGCCGGCGAGGGCGAGTCGACACCGTCGGCGGCCCTGCTCGATCGCCTGCCCGATGTGCTGGCCGGCCAGGAGTGGGGCGACGCCGTCACCACCGTCGTCAGTCTCGATCTCGACCTCGAGGAGGCGGCCCTGGGCGCCGGTGCTGCGGTGGCAACGTGAGCTGGTCGTCGCCGCTGGCGGCGGTGACCCTGGTTGGTGCCGTGCTCACCGCCGGCGCCGGCGCCGTCGCCGTGCTCGACCATCTCGCCGGCGCCCGGACCGCCGGGCGGCCGGTGCGAGTGGGGACGGCCGTCCGCCAGCCGGTGGCCCGCGCCGCCCTGCTGCTGCTCACCCGCCGAGCGACCACGCCCCGCACCGACGCCGCCGCCTGGGCCCTCGCCCCGGCGGTGCTCGTGGGCATGGCCGCAGCCGCCGTCGCCGCCGTGCCCTGGGACCGGGGAGTGGCAGTGGCCGACGTCGACGACGGCATCGTGCTCGTGGGGGCGGCGTTCGCCGTGGTCATGGTGGGCGTCTACCTGCACGGGTGGTCGGCCAACTCGCCTCTCCCCCTGCACGGCGGGTACCGCTTCGTGGCCCTCGCCCTGTCCTACGAGATGCCGCTGGCGCTGGTGCTGATCGCCGCTGCCCTGCCGGCCGAGTCGCTGTCCATCGGCGCCATCGTGGAGTCGCAGGCGGGGATGTGGAACGTGGTGCGCCAGCCCCTCGGCCTGCCTCTCTACCTGGTGGCCGGGGCCGGCCTCGCCTTCTGGGGGCCGCTGAACGTCCCGGACGCCGGTGATCTGGCCGGAGGCACCGCCGCCGAGGTGTCCGGGCCCGCCCGCCTGGCGTGGGCGGTGGCGCAGGGGGCCGTGCTCACCGCGGTGGCCGTGGTCGGCGCCGGCGTGTTCCTCGGCGGCTGGCACGGGCCGCTCCTGCCCGGAGCGGCGTGGACGGCGCTGAAGGCCCTGGCCCTGCTCGCCGTCCTGGCCGGCGCCCGGCACCGCCTGGCGCGCGTCCGGCTGGAGCGGTTCGTGGTGGTGGCGTGGACGGTGCTGATCCCGCTCGCCCTGGTCGACGTGTTCGTCTCCGGAGCGCTGGCCCTGTGAGCCAGGGACCGCTCGCCGACGTCGCCTTCTGGGTCTTCGGCCTCGCCGCCGTGGTCGCCGGCTGGCTCGTGTTCCGGACCGACTCGATGGTGCGGGCGGCCTACTGGCTGTTCGCCTCGTTCGTGGCCGTCGGGTTCATCATGGTGCTGCTCGGCGCCCGGTTCCTCGGGCTGGTCCTCGTGCTGATGATGGCCGGGGAGATGACGATCATGGCCGTGTTCATGGTCATGTTCATGATGAACCCGGCCGGGCTCAACCCCATGACCATGGTCCACCAGCACCGCACGGCGATCGTCGCCGGCGTGGTCGCCTTCGCCGGCCTGGCCGGCGTGGGGCTGGTGGCCGACTTCCCCGACCGCCCGGTCGC
>JAHWJR010000072.1:7344-8638 GCA_019348335.1 Actinomycetota bacterium | reverse complement strand
GACCCCATCGTCCCCATCCCCATGCCACCGGTACGACCGCCGGCGGCGGCGCGCCCGCCGGCGCGTGGGCCGGTGCCGGCGCCGGCGCGAGCGCCGGTGACCATGCCCACCCCGCCGGTGCGGCGAGAGGCTCCGCCACCGACCGGTGGCGATGCCCAGCCTCCGTCCGGCTCGACGCGGATCTTCCGGCGGCCGCCAGCGGCAGAGCGCCAACCCAAGCCACGACCGAAACCGCAACCCAAACAGCGGCAGCCCCGCACGGCGGTGCCGGCCCCCGGCGAACGCCCGGTGGTGCACGGGCCGCTCCCTGCGCCTGCTCCGGTCCCCGTTCCCGGCAAGGTGAAAGAAGCGGTGGCCGAACCCATCGGTGAGCCACCGCCGGCCGAGGGCGAGGCCACCCGCCGGCGCCCCGACCGGCCACCGGGTGGCCGGCGGGCTCCGCAGCGTACCGCCCGACCCGCCCCTGGCCGGACCGAACCAACCGAGCCCGAGCCGGAGCGCGAGGCACGGGGTGGCTCGTCCGATGCACCCGAGGGCCGCCAGCCCAGGTCGCCCGTGTTCCGCCAAGACCTGGCCCGGCCGGTGAGCGCCGGCGACCCGGCCGGTGCGCCCCCCGGCCCGGCTGCCCGGGACCGAGCGTCTGGAGGCGCCTCCGGCCGGGAGGTCTCCTCGGCCCTCGACGCGCTCGCCGCCATCCGGTCTCCCGGCGAGGAGGACCAAGCCCCGTCGGTCAGGGGGCGCCGGCGCCGGCGCCGGCGCAGCTGACCGGAGCAGGCGCCACCAGGCACCCTCGGACGGCCTCCGTCACCGGAGCGTTCGCCTCACCGGCGTTGGTACCCGGGCCATGAGGCACCTCCTCGTCACCAACGACTTCCCGCCCAAGGTCGGCGGCATCCAGTCGTACCTCTGGGAGTTGTGGCGACGCCTGCCCCCCGAGGAGGTCACCGTCCTCACCACCGACCACCCCGATGCGGCGGCGTTCGACGCCGCCCAGCGGTTCCGGGTCGAGCGGGAGCGGGCGTCGGTGCTGCTGCCCACGCCCACCCTGGTTCGGCGCATCGACGAGCTGGCCGCCGAGGTGGGGGCATCGCTGGTCGTGGTCGATCCCGCCCTCCCGCTCGGCCTGGTCGGCCCCCGCCTCCGCCAGCCGTACGCCGTGGTCCTCCACGGCGCGGAGTTGGTGGTGCCCTCCCGGCTCCCCGGCTGCCGGTCGCTGTTGCAACGGGTCGTCGAAGGCGCCGCCGTGGTGATCACCGGAGGCGACTACGTGACCGCCGAGGTGCAGCGGCTGACC
>JAHWJR010000072.1:2907-7244 GCA_019348335.1 Actinomycetota bacterium | reverse complement strand
ACGGGCAGGCAGGCCCGGACGCTGCGTCGGCTGGTCGCCCGCCACCGGGCGCCGGTGCGGCTGCTGGGCTCGGTACCGGACGCGTCGCTCCCTCGCCTGTACGGGGCGGCCGACGTGTTCGCCAGCCCCTGCCGCAACCGTTGGGCCGGCCTGGAGCAGGAGGGCTTCGGGATCGTGTTCCTGGAAGCGGCGGCGGCAGGGGTGCCGGCGGTTGCCGGGCGAAGCGGCGGCACGCCCGAGGCCGTGCTCGACGGGGTCACCGGGTTGGTGGTGCGCCGTCCGGGCGACGACGCCGAGGTCGCCGAGGCCCTGGCGCGGCTGCTCGCCGATCCTGACCGGCGCGCCGCCATGGGGGCGGCCGGCCGTCGTCGTGCGGTCGAGGAGTTCGGCTACGACCTGCTGGCGGCCAGGCTGCGAACGGCCCTGGCCGGCGCCACCGGGCCGTGACGGTCCGTCACCACTTTGGGCCCAGCGGGTGGCCACGGGCCTGGCCTACCATCGGTGACCAGCCCGAGAGGCAGCGGCGGACCAGCTTCGCCGCGGCCGAACGACACGGAGGTGCCATGGCCGCTATCACCGAGCGCGAGATCCGTGAGCTGGCAGCGTTCCGGGGGCGGGAGGCGATGGTCACGAGTTGCTACCTCGACGTCGACGGTGCCAACCACGTCCGCCACACCGATGTCCTCCGTGAGCTCGACCGGCTGTTGCGGGAGGCGAGGGTCAGGGCGAACGGAAGCTCGTCGCTGGCCGCTGACCTCCGCCGGATCGAGGAGCACGTCCGAGGCGGCATCGACCGGTCCCGGACGCGGGGCCTGGTCATGTTCTCCTGCTCGGCGCACGACTTCTGGCGGGTGGTCGAGCTCCCCGTGCCGGTGCGCAGCCAGGTCGTGGTCAACCACACCCCCGCGGTGCGCCAGCTCGAGGTGGTGGTGGACGAGTACGAGCGGTTCGGCGTCCTGCTGGTCGACCGCCAACGTGCCCGCATGTTCGTCTTCGAGCTCGGTGAGCTCGTCGAGTCGAGCGCGATGATCGACGAGCTTCCCCGAGGGGACGACGACGACCACAGCTACACCAAGGACCAGGTGCGCGACCACGTGGCCGCCCGGGCCCACCAGCACCTGCGGGCGGCCGCCCGGGTCGCCTTCCGTGTGTTCCAGGAACAAGGGTTCGAGCGACTGGTCCTCGGCGCGTCCGACGAGATCGCCTCGGAGCTGGAGTCGGTCCTCCATCCCTACCTGCGCGAGCGGGTGGTGGCCCGGTGCGGCATCCCCGTCCATGCCGGTGACGACGAGGTCCGCCAGGCCGCCCTCGAGGTCGAGGCCGCCGTCGAGCGGCGCAAGGAGGCCGAGGTGGTGGCCCGCCTCCGGGAGGCCGTGGGCGCCGGCCATCGAGGCGTCGCCGGCCTCGACGCCACCCTCCAGGCACTGGTCGAACGGCGGGTGGAGACCTTGCTGGTCTCCTCCGGCTTCACCCACGCGGGGTGGCGCTGCGACGGGTGTGGATGGATGGGTCGGCTCGGTCGCGCCTGCCCGGCGTGCCAGGCCGAGATGCGCCAGGTCGACGACGTGGTCGAGGAGGCGGTCGAGGAGGCGCTGGCGCAGTCGTGCCGGGTGGAGATGTGCGTGGGCAACGCCGACCTCGACGTCCTGGGCGGCATCGGCGCCCTCCTCCGCTACTGAACGCGCCGATGCCGCCGGCGACCATCGGGGTCGACGTCGGTGGGACCAAGATCCTCGGGGTCGCCCTCGACGCCGGCGCCGAGGTGGTGGGGGAGTGGCGGGTCGCCACCCCTGCCGGCGGTCCCGCTATCCTCGCCGCCGTCTTCACCGTGGTCGAGCGGCTCCGGGCCGGTGTCGGTGAGGTCACCGGCCTCGGGGTGGGCGTGCCCGGTCTGGTCGACCGGCGCGGGACGCTGCGCTTCGCCCCCAACCTTCCCGGCGTGGTGGAGCTCCCGGTGGGACCGGCCCTGGCCGAGACCACCGGCCTTGCCGTGCAGGTCGACAACGACGCCACGTGTGCGCTGTGGGCGGAGCACCGGGTAGGGGCGGCGGACGACAGCGACAACGCCCTGCTCGTCACGCTGGGCACGGGCATCGGCGGGGGCATCCTCGCCGACGGCAGGCTGGTGCGGGGGGCGTCGGGCTTCGCCGGCGAGATCGGCCACCTCGTCGTGGAGGCCCAGGGCAGGATGTGCGGCTGTGGTCGCCGGGGCTGCTGGGAGCGGTACGCGTCAGGGAGCGCCCTGTCGATCGCCGGGCGGGAGGCGGCCCGGGCCGGACGGGCACCCCGTCTCGTGGCCCTGGCCGGTGGTGACGCCGACACGGTGGCGGGTGCCCATGTGACGGCGGCCGCTGCCGAAGGCGACGCCGAGGCGGCGGCGTTGGTGGAGGGCTTCGCCGCCTGGGTGGCGGTGGGTCTGGCCAGCCTCGTGCACGTCCTCGACGTCGACCGCTGCGTGATCGGCGGTGGCCTGGTGGAGGCCGGTGAGGTGCTGTTCGCCCCGGTGCGCCGGGCGTTTCGCGATCGCCTGGTGGCCCCGGATCACCGCCCCGACGTGCAGGTCGTCCCCGCCCGGCTGGGGGAGCGAGCCGGCGCCATCGGCGCCGCACTCCTGGCCCGCGAGCCGGCGCCGGCGCCGGGGTCTCGACCCCAGGCGGGGGCGCTCCCGGGAAACCCTGGAGACGGCGCGGCAACGGAGCGGTAGCGTCGGGGAGTGGAGTTCCGTCGCATCAACGACCTGCCCCCCTACGCCCTGGGCATCATCGACAACCTCAAGAAGCAGGCACGGTGGGCCGGCGAGGACGTGGTCGACCTGGCCTTCGGGAACCCCGACCTGGCCTCACCCGACATCGCCGTGGAGAAGCTGGCCGAGGCCGCCCGCAACCCCCGCAACCACCGCTACTCGCTGAGCCGCGGGCTACCCAAGCTGCGTGAGGCCCTCGTTGCCCTCTACGCCCGCCGATTCGGGGTCGACCTCGACCCCGAGACCGAGGTGATCAACACCATCGGCGCCAAGGAGGGGTTCAGCCACCTGATGTGGACCCTGCTCCAGCCGGGCGACGCCGCGTTGGTCCCCTCGCCCTCGTACCCCATCCACATCTACGGCCCGCTCTTCGCCGGCGCCGACGTGCGACAGGTGCCGCTCGGCGACAGCGCCGCCGACTTCTTCGAGGCCCTGGTGGAGGGCTACCGCTACTCCTGGCCCAAGCCGCGGGTCATCGTGCTGTCGTTCCCCCACAACCCCACCACCACCTGCGTCGACGCCGACTTCATGCAGAAGGTGGTCGACTTCGCCCGGGAGCACGAGGTGGTGGTGGTGAACGACTTCGCCTACGCCGACCTCGGCTTCGACGGCTACGAGCCGCCGTCCATCCTCCAGGCCGAGGGGGCCAAGGAGGTGGCCGTCGAGCTGTACTCCCTCACCAAGTCGTTCTCCATGGCCGGATGGCGGGTGGCGTTCATGGCCGGCAACGCCGAGATGGTGGCTGCCCTGGCCAAGCTCAAGAGCTACCTCGACTACGGCACCTTCCAGCCCATTCAGATCGCCGCCACGGTGACCATGAACGAGGCGGCGGACTACCCCGCCCAGGCGCGCGACATCTACCAGGCCCGGCGAGACGTCCTGTGCGACGGCCTGGCCCGCATCGGCTGGGAGGTTCCCCGCCCGCAGGCGACCATGTTCGTGTGGGCCCCCATCCCCGAGCCGTACCAGGAGAAGGGTTCCGTCGAGTTCGCCAGCGATCTCGTCAAGGAGGCCAACGTGGCCACGTCTCCGGGGGTGGGCTTCGGCCCCGGTGGCGACGGCTTCGTGCGCTTCGCCCTCATCGAGAACGAGCAACGCATCAACCAGGCGGTGCGCAACCTGCGACGGTCCCTGACCAAGTTGTAGCCGTTCGAAACCCGGCGTTCACGTGCCGCCCCTAGCCTCGCCGGCCATGGAGCGGTTCGTCGTGCGGGTGGTGCTGCCCGATCGCCCGGGCGCGCTCGGCCTCGTGGCCAGCCGCGTGGGGGCCGTGCGAGGCGAGATCGTCGGCATCGACATCCTCGAGCGCACCGCCGGGCGGGCCGTCGACGAGTTGGTGGTCGACCTGCCCGACGCGTCATTGCTGGAGCTGCTGGTGGCAGAGGTGACGGCGGTCGACGGTGTCGAGGTCGACGACGTGCGCCCGGCGCCGTCGGGACGACGCGATCCCCGGCTCGACGCCCTGGAGACGGCTGTGGACCTGACCGAGGCGACGTCGATCGACACGCTGCTGGAGTCGCTGGTGACGTCCGCCCGACGGACGCTCGATGCCGACACCGCGGTGGTGGAGCGTGAGCTGCCGGCGCTGCCGGCG
>JAHWJR010000072.1:0-2807 GCA_019348335.1 Actinomycetota bacterium | reverse complement strand
GACGCTCGATGCCGACACCGCGGTGGTGGAGCGTGAGCTGCCGGCGCTGCCGGCGTCCGAAGCCGACGTGGCTCGGGTGCCGCTGCCGTCGGCGGGCGGTGCGCTGGTGCTCCGTCGCGCCGGGCGGCGCTTCCGCTCCCGGGAGCTGGCCCGGCTGTCGGCCCTGGCTCGCATCGCCGACCTCCGGTGGCGGGAGCTCTCCGGCGGAGTGGCGACCGACGGTGGGCGATGATGCCGGGGTTCGAGGTGAGCCGACCGCTGGCCTAGGGTGGGTCCATGCTGGTAGGTCTTCTGACGGGTGGGGGCGACTGCCCCGGGCTCAACGCGGTGATACGAGCGGTGGTCCGCAAGGGCGAGCGCCACTACGGCGATGACCTCGTCGGCTTCTGCGACGGCTGGAGGGGTGCCATCGAGGGACGGACCATGCCCCTCGACATCGAGACCATGCGGGGGACCCTGCCGCGCGGGGGCACGGTGCTCGGGAGCTCGCGCACCAACCCGTTCAAGGTCGACGACGGCGTGCAGCGGCTCAAGGCGAGCTTCGCCGACCTGGGCGTCGATGCGTTGGTGGCCATCGGCGGCGAGGACACCCTCGGTGTCGCCAACCGCCTGCACCACGAAGAGGGCGTACCGGTCGTGGGCGTGCCCAAGACCATCGACAACGACCTCTCCGCCACCGAGGTGACGTTCGGCTTCCATACCGCGGTGCAGATCGCCACCGATGCCATCGACCGGCTCCACACCACGGCCGAGTCCCACAACCGGGTGATGGTGGTGGAGATCATGGGCCGCCACGCCGGCCACATCGCCACCTACGCCGGCATCGCCGGCGGGGCCACGGCGATCCTGATCCCCGAGGAGCCCTTCGACATCGACAAGGTCTGCGAGGCGCTCACGCGGCGCCACGAGCGGGGCCGCTACGCCTCCATCGTCGTGGTGGCCGAGGGTGCCCAGCCCACGGAGGGGTCTCTGGCGCTCAAGGACACCGAGGTCGACGAGTTCGGGCACGTGAAGCTGGGTGGCATCGCCAACGTGCTGGCCGACGAGATCGAGGAACGAACGGGCTACGAGACCAGGGTGACCATCCTCGGCCATGTCCAGCGAGGGGGCACCCCCACGGCCTACGACCGGGTGCTGTCGACCCGGTTCGGCATCGCCGCCATCGACGCCGTGCACGACGGGGCCTTCGGGTCGATGGTGGCCCTGCGGGCCGACCGCATCGTACGGGTGCCCTTGGCCGAGGCCGTGGGCGAGCTGAAGACCGTCGACCCCGAGCTCTATCACGGCGTGGCCGAGGTCTTCTTCGGCTGATCGTCAGGCCCGGCCGGCCTCGTCGGTGTCGGTCGCCACATCGGTGTCGGTCGCCACATCGGGCTCGATGTAGATCACCCGGGCCTCGGGGACGACCTCCCGCAGGCGGCGCTCGATGGTGTTGATCGCCGCGGTCACCTCGGCGAAGGTGAGGTCGCCGTCGAGCTGCACCTTGGCCCCCACCAGCAGCTCCTCCGGTCCGAGGTGCTGGGTGCGCAGGTGGATGAAGCGACGGACGTGGGGGCTCTCCTCGATGGTGCTGCGGATGGTCGCTTGGTCGTCGGTGCCCGCCGACTCGCCGATCAGCAGGCTCTTCATCTCGATGGCCAGGAAGACGGCGATGACGACGAGCAGCACGCCGATGGCCAGGCTGCCGGCGGCGTCCCAGCGGGGGTCACCGGTCAGCTGAGCCAGGCCCACACCGGCCAGGGCCGCGAACAAGCCGATCTGGGCGCCGGCGTCCTCCAGCAGCACGATCGGGATCTCGGGGGTCTTGGACCGCCGGAGGAACCGCCACCACGATTGCCCGTCGCGCTCGGCGTTGGCGTGCTTCACGGCCTTGGGCAGGGCATAGGACTCGAAGACGATGGCGACGACCAGGATGCCCACGGCGACGGCGGTCGACTCGAGCTCGTGGGGGTGCCGGAGCTTGTCGACGCCCTCGTAGATGGCGAACAATCCACCCATCGAGAACAGGATCATGGCCACCACGAACGCCCAGAAGTAGCGCTCGCGGCCGTAGCCGAACGGGTGCTCGCTGCTGGCTCGGCGCCGGGCCCGGCTGCCGCCGAGCAGCAGGAGGGCCTGGTTGCCGGTGTCGGCGAGTGAATGCACGGCCTCGGCCAACATCGACGCCGCTCCGGTGACGATGAAGCCGAAGAACTTGGCGACGGTGATGCCGAGGTTGGCGATCAGGGCGGCCAGGACGACCGAGCGGCTGCCGCCTTCCACGGCCGGGAGTGTAGGCGGTGGCCCTGCCGTCAGGAGACGGTGACGGTGCCCTTCATGTACTGGTGGATGCCGCAGATGTAGGGGTACTCGCCCGGCGTGTCGTAGGTGAACTCGAAGGTGTCACCCTTGGCCAGCTCCTCGCTCTCCGGGAACAGGTCGCCGTTGTCCTTCACGGTGTGCGGGGCGCTGTCCTGATTGGTCCAGGTGACGGTGGTTCCCGGCGCCACCTCGATGTCCATGGGATTGAAGGCGAAGCCCTCGATCACCACCTCGCTGCCCGAGCTGGGGGCCTCGCCCCCACCGGTGGCCTGCCCGGCGTCGTCGTTGCCGCCACCACAGGCGGCCATGGCCAGCGCCAGGAAGGGGAGGGCCAGCAGGCGCCAGCGGCGGGCAGATGTGGTCGAGGACATGAAGGTCACCTCTCGTTGGTGATGGGAACGGCACCGCCGGGCTGGGCCCGGCGGTGCCGCAGTGGAACAACGGAACAACGTCAGCCGGTGAAGGCCATGTCCGTGGTGGCGAAGGCCTTCGGCACGGGGTACTCG
>JAHWJR010000263.1 GCA_019348335.1 Actinomycetota bacterium | reverse complement strand
TCCGCTCGGTCTGGGGCGACGAGAGTGCCGACCCCCACGCCGTGGAGGTCGCCGTGGGGCGCCTCCGACGCCGGCTCGGCCCCGCCGCCGGCGGGTTGGAGACCGTGCCCCGGCGGGGCTACCGCCTCGCGACTCGTCAACCGTCCTCGTCGTGGGGGTCGTAGGGTTTCCCGGCTCAGATGGGCACGTTCCCCAGACGGATCCAGTCCTCGACCTCCGGGCCCCACGTCGACGTGCCACGAAGCCGGCGGCCCTCGGCGAGGACGCGTGCCTCCCAATCCCTCAGTCCGTATGCCTGGGTGATCGGCAGTACGTCACGGAGGCGGTCCAAGGGGCTGTCCGCCTGACTGCCGAGGCCGGGCCGGACGTCACCGTGCCAGATGGCCTGGCACAGTCGTTGTGGGTCCTCGGCCAGCACCAACACAGAGGTCGTCAGGTGGAAGGCTTGCTCGAACGCCGCTCTGTCGTCCGGGCGCCCCGCGTCGAAGAACCCACCAGGACGCCCGGCCTGCGTGGCCTGTGAGGTCTGGAAGACCACCGCGCCGAGGTCTCCCGGCGCCCCGAAGTAGATCGAGATGTCCGTGTACCGCGGCTCGTACTCATTGGTCTCCACCTCGAGCGCCGCAGGGACGACGGGAGTCGTACGAACCCAGCGCCTCCGGTGTTTCTTCGTCAGCCCGATGGCGCGCAACTCTCTCTCCATCGCCTCGGTCAGCTCGAGCTCCTCAACCGGAGCGTCGTCCTGGCGCGGCCACCACCGGAGCCTCATTCGGAGAAGTTAGCGCCGGCTGTAGGCCGCCGCCGGTC
The DNA here is from genome assembly GCA_019348335.1 of Actinomycetota bacterium. Lineage (GTDB taxonomy): Bacteria > Actinomycetota > Acidimicrobiia > Acidimicrobiales > CADCSY01 > JAHWJR01. The sequence continues at coordinate 1,852 of JAHWJR010000263.1, read as the reverse complement.
GCCATGGTGACGCGCGAGGGCCGCGAGAGCCCGGAGGGCGCGGCCTCGCCGTGGGCGGACGAGTGCCCTTTGTCCGCTGACCGCTCCGTCTATCCGTAGACGGTTGCCTGCTCCCGTTCGGCGCGCTGCCAGGGCTCCTCGAGGATCTCGGCGGTGGGCGAGAGGCCCGCGCTCCACGGGGCGCCGATCTCCTGCACCCAGCCCACCAAGGTGCCGGCAAGCTCGAGGCCGGCGGCGCCGCCGAGCGGCTGGAGGTGGGTCTGGATCATCTCGTTCCCCTGTGCTCGAACCGGTGTGACACCGCCAGCGTGCGGGGCGGGTTGTCCCGTCGTCCAGGGACAAATGTCCCTTTCACTCGGGCGATTCCGGCCTCAGGGGCGGGCCCAGGCGAGGTTGGGGGCCCGGCGGAGGGCGAAGCTGCGGCGCAGGTAGCACCACCACACGAGCGCCATGCACGAGGCGTAGAAGGCGACGAAGGCCAGCAGGGCGGCACCGACGCCGCCGGTGGCCCCCGCCGACAGCCCGAAGGCCTGGGGCACCAGGAAGCCGCCGTAGGCCCCGACGGCCGAGGTGAGCCCCAGCACCGCCGCCGTCTCCCGCCGGCTGGTCACGAGGGCCTGCTGGTGCGCCCCCTCGCCTTCGCCGTCGGCGTCGGCCAGGTGGTGGGCCCGGAAGATCACCGGCACCATGCGGAACGTCGAGCCGTTGCCCACGCCCGAGGCCACGAACAGCACCAGGAACAGGCCGAGGAAGGCGGCGAAGGCGTACCGGCGGTCCGTGGCGGCGAGCACGGACACCACGCCGAGCACGGCGCCGGCCATGACCACGAAGCTGGCCATGGTGACCCGGGCGCCGCCGAAGCGGTCGGCCAGGCGGCCCCCGAGGGGACGGGCCAGGGAACCGACCAGGGGGCCGAGGAAGGCGTAGCCCACGGCGTCGGGGTCGGCGAACTGCTGGCTGATCAGCAGGGGCAGCCCGGCGGAGAAGCCGATGAACGACCCGAACGTGCCGACGTAGAGCCAGGCCACGATCCAGGTGTGGCGACGGCGGGCGACGGCGAGCTGGTCACCCAGCGAGGAGCGGGCGGTGGTGAGGTTGTCCATGTACCGCCAGGCGCAGGCGGCGGCGGCGAGGATCAAGGGGACCCACACCAGCCCCGCCCGGGACAGGTGGAGCCCGGCGCCGATGGCGACCACCACCGGCACCACCAGTTGGAGCACGGCCACGCCCAGGTTCCCGCCGGCGGCGTTGAGCCCGAGCGCCCAGCCCTTCTCGTGCTCCGGGAAGAAGAACGAGATGTTGGCCATGCTGGAGGCGAAGTTGCCGCCGCCCAGTCCGGCGGTGGCGGCGCCGGCGAGCAGGGCCCAGTACGGGGTGGACGGGTTGCCCACCAGCACGGCCAGCAGCACGGTCGGCACCAGCAGGAGCAGGGCGCTGACCACCGTCCAGTTGCGCCCGCCGAAGCGGGGCACGGCGAAGGTGTAGGGGAAGCGCAGTGTGGCCCCCACCAGGGCGGGCACGGCCACCAGGGTGAAGAGCTGGCTGGACGACAGGTCGAAGCCGGCGTCGTTCAACCGGGTGGCGACCACGCTCCACAGCAGCCACACCGAGAAGCCGAGGAACTCGGCGAAGATGGAGAAGGTCAGGTTGCGCCGGGCGACCCGCCGGCCGGTCGAGGCCCAGAACGCCTCGTCGTCGGGCTCCCAGCGGTCGATCCACCCCGAGCGTGACATCGGTCAGGCCGTGGGCGCCGGCACGTGGGCGCCGGCGGCGGCGGCGCCGGCGTCGACCTCGGGCTCGGGACCGCTGGCCCAGCGCTCGTCCATGACCGCCTCCAGGTGGCGGGCGAAGG